>MFRL01000026.1 GCA_001784565.1 Candidatus Melainabacteria bacterium GWF2_37_15 | reverse complement strand
ATAAAGCAGTATCAACAGAAGTAGACGCAGTACAAAAAGTTATCGATAAAAACATCGAAAAATCTTTCAAAACCCTAGGATAAGTCTCAAGGATATTGAGAGTGGAGAACAAAAGCCCCTTAAAAAGGGGCTTTTACGTATTAAATTTTAAAAGAAAACTGCACCTCACCTGCAATTGTATTATTATGAGTTCTTATCTTAGTATCTAAGAAATCTCTTAAAGTCTCATTTTCTAACTCTTTTGATGTTATCCAACCAAGTTGTTTTAAGCACTCAAGAGTTACCAAACTTCTTGCTGAAATACTTGCATCCATAATTTTGACAACAAGAGCTTTTTCTTCATCAGGATTAATAACAATGCATAAACCTTCTGCGCCTGTTTTCGATATTAATCTACCTTGAGTTGATTCAATAATTAAACTATCAAGTCTGCCCTTCCCACCTATTAATAAAGGGTTTTTCATAAAAGCTTCTTTTATTGGCATACCTTCATTACTTAAAAATAAGTTTAAATACCCTACTCCCATTTTAAATAATGGCATTCCATGTATAGGAGCAGAACATCCATCAATGGATGTCTCTATATTTCCTTTAACATTACAATATTTTTTTATTATATTTGTTATTTCTTGCTGGATAGGATGATTAAAATCAAAATAATTCGTTATATTCCAATTATTTTTAATACAAACAGCAAGCATGCCGGAATGTTTTCCTGAACAATTATTATGTAAGTTAGAAGGTTTTAAAGAATGTTTTATAAGATAATTTCTTGCCCCGATATCGATAGGTTCATGGGTGCCACATAATAATTGATCTTCTTTTAATTTAATCTTGTTTAAAACGTTTTTAATGGCCTTTAAATGTTTATCACTTCCAGTATGCGAAGCACAACAAATAGCCAACTCTTCTAATGTAAAATTAAATTCCTGATATGCACCCGATGTGATTATAGGTAAGGACTGAAGAGGTTTTGCACAAGATCTTAAGAAAATAGGGGTATTATTACTATCTCCCGATTGAAAGAGAATATTTTCCTTTTTATCAACAACTACGATAAAACCTAAGTGTTCTCTTTCGATTAAATTTGATCTTTTTGCCTGGATTAATATTGCAGGTTTCATATTTATAACCAATAATTACTCTAAATTTATTCTAGCTTATAAATACTGATGTTTAAATAAGACAAGAAACTATAAACATTTTGTCCATAAATACAAAACCTGTTTATAGTTTGTAAAAAAACATTACAAAGGTTTTTTTAAAAAAGTTTGTTTTTAACAAGAAAAGGGAATAATTATTGTAAAATAGGGATATATAATAACTTAAAAACGGTTGTTGGAGGACCCTAATGTCTATTTTCAAGGATGATATTAGTTTAAATAACTCTTTGCAAAAAATTCTGACCAACAATTTTCAGGTAAAAACACTTAAAGAAAACACAGATCTTGAAAAGAATTCCCCTTGTGTTGAAGAATTTGAAAAAGTTGTTTTGTCTGATAATATTCAGACAAAACAAAACTACAATGAAACCCTTGAAAAACTGCAAGAAGACAAAAGCTTGCTGGAAACAACAAAACAGGGCTTATCCTTAATATATGATCAATTAAAAGATATAAAAACACAAATTAAAGATGGCCTAGAAAAACCTCTAAGTCAGGAAGATATAGAGAAAACAAATAAAGCTATAAAAAAAGACTTAGATAATATACAAAATATAGTTGAAAATACATCATTTAATGATGTAAAACCTCTTAAGGAAAGTTCGTTTGATAATAAAAAAAACAATGTAGAAGATGGTGACCTTAATACAGAGTCTGTTTTTGAAGATGCATCTTCAAAAACAATAGTTTTACCAAAAATTGAAGAAGTGTCTATGAAAACAAAAGAAGAATATAATGATTTTCTTGAGAAAATGGATAAAGTAACAGATAAAGTAATGAAAACTCAAGAACAAATAGTAAAATATGAAGAAAAACTTATCAAAAAAGTAGATAATTTTATCGAAATTGAATCAAATTTAAATTTTGATGGTTTAAATAGTGAGAATGTTAATCTAGGAAAAGAATTAAAAGAAACTGCAATAAATGGTATAATAAAAGATCCAGAAACAGGAAAGAAAATACAAATAAGATCATTAGATGAAAATCTTCTGTTAGCATTATTTTCTGTTTCAAGAGTAAAATAGGAGAAATAAATGCCACTGGATGGCCTATCTTTTTCAAACTCAGGTTTATTTAGAATAGTAAACCCGACTGAGATTGCTCTTCAAGCAGAGCAACATGCTCAAGCACAAGCAGAAACTGCTATAAAAAAACCTGAGGAAAAAGAAAAAGTTAAACCTGACCTAGAGGGTAAAACTGAAGATCAATACAAAGACTTACAAGGAAGAGACGCAGATGAATCTGGGGATGAAGAAAGCGAGATTTTTCAAAAGCAAGAAAAAATAAAAAAGTACAAGGTTAAATTCAATTCTCTAACAGATATGGTTGAATTAATCGATCAAAAAACAGGATCAATAATTGAAACTATATCACCAGATGACTTAATAAACTTAATTTCCAAGACAGTAAAACCTTCAGGAATACTGGTTGATAAAGAAGTGTAAGAAGTTGAGCTTATTATTAACTTAAAAATATCTCAGAAAATATGTTTAAAGATAAAAAACCCTTTTTATATAGGAGAAAAAATTTTTTTAAAGAGTATAATATAATAATACTACTTATAGGTATTATTTTGACTTACCAAGACGATTGTTAGCAAAAGGGGAAATATGAATCCATATCTTAAGCAATATCAACAAACTGAAGTTCAAACAGCAAGCCCTGAAAAGCTTTTAATAATGCTTTATGATGGTGCTATTCAGTTTTTAAACAAAGCAAAAGTTGGAATAGCTAATAAAAATATTGAAGAAATTCATAATAATATCGTAGGAGCTCAAAAGATTATTTCAGAGTTTATGAATACTTTGGATATAAAAGTAGGTGGAGAAGTTGCACAGAATTTATATAATTTATATGAATATTTGCACTACAGACTCGTTCAAGCAAACATTAAAAAAGATGCTGATATGGTGGATGAGGTTTTAACACATCTTAAGGACCTAAAAAAAACCTGGGAAGAAGCTATAAGAATAGCAGCTCGTGAAAAAATTAGAGATGAAGAAGAAACAGAAGAAGAGAATTCTGTAAAAACAGCTTAAATAAAAAATTATGAATGAAAAGTTTCAGGAATTAAAAGAAATCTATCAAAGTATTTATAACAATACTTCTGAAATAAGCTCCCTTATTGAGAAGGGTGTTATTGATGATATCCAAAATATTCTTGATCAAAGAGGGGTTTTAATTAAAAAAACACAAGAAATAACTATTAATATAAGTTTTTCAGAAGATGAAAAAAAAGAAATTAATAACCTTATTGCAAAAATAAAATCCATTGAAGACGATAATCAAGAAAAAATGGAAAAGAGAAAAGATTTCATAAAAAAAGAGCTTTCAAAATTAAATATAAACCAAAAAGCAATAACTGCTTATAAATACGAAAAAGATTCTGACCCAAGACTTATAGATAGTAAAGAATAACCACCTAAAAAGTGGTTATTCTTTTTAATAGTTTTTAATACATGTTTAAAAATAAGCAAATTTCTGATCTTTTTTGTTTTTATTATTAAAGAGAAACTTTCTAAATGGAAAGAGAAGGAAAAATAGGATTTCATGAATAATATTGATCAAAATCTAGTTAATAGAGTTCAACAAAATCCAAATAATCAAACTTCTACAAATACAACACAAGAAACCCCTAATAAACAAGAAGATCCTACAAAACAATTAAAATATATTGCAGCAGGTGCCGGAGCTTATTGGGGAATTGGAAAAGGTGTTGATGCTTTTGTGTTATCAGGAAATAGTGATCCAAATAGATCAATACTTGGCAGATTAGTTCAAAAAATTGATAATTGGTCAAATAAAAGCGGTATAATGCAGTTTTTAAGTAAAAAAGCTGCATATATAAAAGGAAAAATTACAGGAACACATACAAACTTATTAAAAAACCCTAATTATAATGAAATTACTCAATCATTAAAAAAAGGATCTCAAACTAAATCAATGCTAACCAGAGAACCTTTAAGAAAACAGTTATTTAATCAAATAGATGAAATAAGAAAAACTCAATTGAAAGAAGTAACAGGTGCAAGACATAATTTAAGATTATTACAAGAAAATAACTTAGTAGAAAAATTACAAAAACGTATAGTTTCTGGTAGAGGACAAAATCTTACTAAAAGAGTTCTTAAATCTTCTAATAAAAGAATAAAAGCATTATTAAAAGAAAATGTATCTATCGGAACATTAAAAGAAAATTTACAAAAAATATTGCCTAATTATAACCTTTCGAAAACTGTCTCTAACAAACTAAAAAACCCAAACAATGTTGATGAAGCAATAAATATAATAAAAAATAGTTCACTATATGAAAAAAAAGCAAAAGATGTAATAACAAAAATTAAAATGATTGATCATGTTAATAAAAATTCGTCATTCTTATCTAGATTATTAACTAAATTTTCTATTGGAACAGGTGATTTTATGGGTAATAATCCTATGAGTTTTATTTTAAATGGACTTGTTTTAGGAGACTCAATTAAATCAACGATAGAAGCGCCAAAAGGAGAAAAGTTTAGTACTTTTATGGAAGATATAATGGGTAACTGGTTTGGTGGGATCTTAATGTTCCCTTATGTTGGTAAAGTTGTTAGTGCAATTGCTGGTTTAAAAAACATTGGTTCTAATATGACTGAAACACCATTATGGAGAAAGGGATTACAACTTGTAGGAAAAGTAGTTGGTATGGGTCAAGGTAAATCATTAATAAAATCCCTACCAGGTGGTATTCTAAGATTTGCACTTACTTTAGCGCTATTAAGTCAAGTTTCCAAAATGTTTAAGAATGTATCTCACAATTTATTTGGTAAACCGATGCATAAATACAAGGAAAAAACAGAAGAAAATACTCAAAATACAACGAGTAACAATCAAAATATGACAAGTAATGTTCAAAATACTCAGAATTTGACGAGTAATAATCAAAATATGGCAGATAATACTCAAAATAATATAAATGATAATAAGATTGGAAATCTGTTTGAAAGAGCAAGAAGCTCTGCTAGTCAGAAAAAACCAGCTTCCCAACAAGAAAATACTCAATCATATAATTATCTACCATCTCCAATGCCTGCGAAATTTGAAGAAAAATCATCAACACCAAAAGGTCTTGATATGAAATTGAAAAAAGCAGAAGAAGCAGAAAAACAAGCTATAGAAATTTTAGGTAAAAAATAAGTTGGGTAATATCCATTACCTAACTTAAGTAAAGTGCCCACAAACTTAAGTCTTCACTGTAATGATCGTTAATTTGATATTGCGGCTTAGATATGACAGAATAATAGTAGTATTATTGGAATGATTGATGACTTAAAAATGTGACTAAGAACCTATCCGGGAAATAAAAAATATACAACATTAATCAATTTTGTCATTGCGAAGATTCCGAAGGAATCTGTGGCAATCTATCCATTTTACAGCAATTATTCAAAATCGGTAAGATCACTACGTCAGGTGACACAGTCACCTTTTCTAAATTCATTTGAGTGCGAAGCACCTCGTGATGACATAAGTAAATTTAATGCCTGGATAGGCTCTTAGTCACTCAGTTTACGTTGGAGCACTACTATAAATTTAAGTATAAAAAAAGAGCCCTTATAAAAGAGCTCTTTTTTAAAATAGTATCCTGGCAACTAGCTATCTTCCCGGGAAGTCTCCCTCCGAGTATTGTCGCCGCAAGCAGTCTTTACGACCGTGTTCGGGATGGGAACGGGTGTTTTCCTGCCGCTTGGCCACCAGGAATTTAATCCTGTACACTGATTACTGCATAAAAATTAGAATAACGAGTTGAAATTTAGTTTCATTTCTGTACTGCGTATAATTACCGGCTAGGTAAAGCCCTCGTCCTATTAGTACCAGTCGGCTACATATGTTGCCATACTTCAACCTCTGGCCTATCAACCGGATATTCTGTCCGGGGACTTACCTGGTTAACCCAGTGAGAGAACTAATCTTACGGTGGGCTTCGTACTTATATGCTTTCAGCACTTATCCACTCCGAACACAGCTACCCAGCGTTTGCCCTTGGCAGGACAACTGGTACACTGGAGGTTCGTTCGTCCCGGTCCTCTCGTACTAAGGACGACTCCGTTCAATTCTCTTGCGCGCATACCGGATATGGACCGAACTGTCTCACGACGTTCTGAACCCAGCTCACGTACCGCTTTAATGGGCGAACAGCCCAACCCTTGGAACGTACTACCGCTCCAGGATGCGACGAGCCGACATCGAGGTGCCAAACCTCCCCGTCGATGTGGACTCTTGGGGGAGATAAGCCTGTTATCCCTATGGTAACTTTTATCCGTTGAGCGACGGCCCTTCCATACAGAACCGCCGGATCACTAAGCCCGACTTTCGTCCCTGCTCGGCTTGTAGGCCTCACAGTCAAGCTCCCTTGTGCCTTTACACTCTACGGTTGATTTCCGACCAACCTGAGGGAACCTTTGGGCGCCTCCGCTACTCTTTAGGAGGCGACCGCCCCAGTCAAACTGCCCGCCTGAAACTGTTCCAAACCCAGATATTTGTGGCATTCGGTTAGAACTCAAACTGCACAAGAGTGGTATCTCAACGACGACTCCACAACACCTGACGGCATCGCTTCAAAGTCTCCCACCTATCCTGCACAGGCACAGCCCGAATTCAATTTCAAGTTACAGTAAAGCTCAATAGGGTCTTTCTGTCCAGGTATGCGTAGGCCGTATCTTCACGGCCAATCCAATTTCACCGAGTCCCTCGTTGAGACAGCTCCCAGATCGTTACGCCTTTCGTGCGGGTCGGAACTTACCCGACAAGGAATTTCGCTACCTTAGGACCGTTATAGTTACGGCCGCCGTTCACCGGGGCTTAGTTTCAAAGCTTCGATACAAGTATCTAACCTCTCCACGTAACCTTCCGGCACTGGGCAGGCGTCAGCCCCTATACATCGTCTTTCGACTTAGCAGAGACCTGTGTTTTTGGTAAACAGTCGCCTGGGACTTTTCGCTGCGACCCTATCCCGCTCATTGGCGTAAAGCCAAATCACGGTACCAGGGTACCTTTTCTCCCAAAGTTACAAGGCTATTTTGCCGAGTTCCTTAACGAGGGTTATCTCGCGCACCTTAGTATTCTCTACTTACCCACCTGTGGCGGATTACGGTACGGACACGATAAATTCTCTCACGCGAAGCTTTTCTTGGCAGTGTGGCGTCAGTGTCTACTCTTCCGTAGAAGATCCACGTCACGCCTCAGGTCATAACGCCAGAGTGGATTTACCTGCTCTGACTACCTACACGCTTGTACTGGCACTTCCAATCGCCAGCACACTTAGCCTCCTGCGTCCCTCCGCTGATAATAACGAAGATATCGTGGCACAGGAATATCAACCTGTTATCCATCGCCTACGCTTTTCAGCCTCGGCTTAGGGTCCGGCTAACCCCACGCGGACGAGCCTGCCGTGGGAAACCTTAGGTTTTCGGTGCATTGGATTCTCACCAATGTTTTCGCTACTCATGCCGACATTCTCACTTCTGCTTCGTCCACTAGTCCTTATCGGTCTAGCTTCAACCTACAACAGAACGCTCCCCTACCCATCAAGTAAACTTGATGCCGCATCTTCGGTATTATACTTAGCCCCGGTGTATTTTCGGCGCAGAGTCGCTTGACCAGTGAGCTATTACGCTTTCTTTCAAGGATGGCTGCTTCTAAGCCAACCTCCTGGTTGTCAATGCAACTCCACCTCCTTAGTCACTTAGTATAAATTTAGGGACCTTAGATGGCGGTCTGGGCTGTTTCCCTCTTGACCACGGAACTTATCTCTCGTAGTCTCACTCCCAGGCATACAATACTGGCATTCGGAGTTTAAGATGATTTGGTACCCAGTTTCTGGGCCCGCACCAAACTAGTGCTCTACCTCCAGTACGCTAAATCCTGAGGCTGTGCCTAAACGCATTTCGGGGAGAACCAGCTAGCTCTAGGTTCGATTGGCATTTCACCCCTAACCACAACTCATCCCCTGATTTTTCAACATCAGTGGGTTCGAACCTCCACGCAGTGTCACCTGCGCTTCATTCTGGCCATGGTTAGATCACCTAGGTTCGGGTCTACAGCAAGTAATTAACGCCCTATTCAGACTCGGTTTCCCTCTGGCTCCGGGTATTAACCCCTTAACCTACTACTCACCGTAACTCGCCGGCTCATTCTTCAACAGGCACGCAGTCACACTATTAATAGTGCTCCTGCTGTTTGTAAGCAAACGGTTTTAGGTTCTATTTCACTCAGCTTTCCACTGTTCTTTTCGCCTTTCCATCACTGTACTAGTTCACTATCGGTCACTAGGTAGTATTTAGCCTTACCGGATGGTCCCGGCAGATTCAGTCAGGGTTTCTCGTGTCCCGACTTACTTGGGATACTTCCCAGAGATTGTCAGTTTTCAATTAAAGGACTATCACCCTCTATGGTCCAGCTTTCCAGCTGTGTTCATTTAATTGACAATTTTGTAACTCTGTGTCGGAATTACAGCTCCGACTGGAAGTCCCACTACCCCGACTACATAACGGCTGTAACCTATCACATGTAATCGGTTTGGGCTGTTTCCCGTTCGCTCGCCGCTACTAGGGAAATCACTGATTTGTTTTCTTTTCGTCCTGTTACTAAGATGTTTCAGTTCACAGGCTTTCCTTCTCGCACCCTATGTATTCAGGTGCGGATTTCGGTGCATTACCACCGAAAGGTTTCTCCATTCGGAAATCCACGGATCGAGGCGTCTTATCGGCTCCCCGTGGCTTATCGCAGATTAGTACGTCCTTCTTCGGCTCCTAGTGCCAAGGCATCCACCATTTGCTCTTAGTAGCTTTACCTAACACGCAAAGCTTTCGCTTTACGCAACATTGGTATTTTTTTTACTACACAAACCATTGTTTTCACAATAATTTTGCTTTTACTTATTATGCAGTTGTCAAGGTACAATTCAGAGTTAAACTCTGAAGACTAAATAATCTGAAAACGAAAGTTCCGTCAATTCTATCTCCACTAACAGGTACAATAACCAGGCTAAGTATTAAATACTTGTAAAAACCTGTTAGCTTCATCGATACCGACCTGGGATCCTGTAGATGAAAATGCGTGAACGCATAACTCTACAGCTATCTCCCTAGAAAGGAGGTGATCCAGCCACACCTTCCGGTACGGCTACCTTGTTACGACTTCACCCCAGTCACCGACCCTGCCTTAGGCGGCTGCTTCCCAGAGGGTTAGCTCACCGACTTCGGGCGTGATCAGCTCCCATGGTGTGACGGGCGGTGTGTACAAGACCCGGGAACGTATTCACCGCAGCGTGCTGATCTACGGTTACTAGCGATTCCGACTTCACGCAGTCGGGTTGCAGACTGCGATCCGAACTGAGAGTAGGTTTAAGAGATTTGCTCACCATCGCTGGCTGGCTGCTCGTTGTCCTACCCATTGTAACACGTGTGTAGCCCAGGACATAAGGGG
>MFRL01000025.1 GCA_001784565.1 Candidatus Melainabacteria bacterium GWF2_37_15 | reverse complement strand
CTTCGCATCGCTTTTATTCCACGATTATAGCATTTATTCTATGGCTCAAGGATGACGACTTTATTTGAAATATTTTTGTTATCATATTTACAAACTCAAACCTTGAAAGTTATGAAAAATACAAAAAGCACTCTTTTAAAACTGGAAAACATAAATAAAATTTACAGCGGTGCGCAGCCGGTGCACGCTCTTAGGGATATTAACCTTACTATAAGCAAGGGAGAATTCCTGGCTATAGTAGGCCCTAGTGGCTCAGGTAAAAGTACAATGATGAATGTATTAGGACTTCTTGATGCTCCAACATCAGGAAATCTATATTATCTAGGGCAGGAAACTTCTAAATGGAGTGGGAGACAAAAAGCTGAATTCAGAAACAGGGAAATCGGCTTTATATTTCAGGCCCATCTGCTTTTGCCGGAATTCACAGCGGTAGAAAATGTTTTAATGCCTTCATACATTTCACGAAAATTAAATAAAACCCGTGAAGATCGTGCTAAAGAACTGCTTATATCTGTAGGACTCGGTGATAAGTTTAAAAGTAAGCCACGTGAATTATCCGGCGGCCAGAACCAACGTGTAGCGATTGCGCGTGCACTGATGAATAATCCGTCAGTTGTTTTTGCTGACGAGCCCACAGGCGCTCTGGACAGGGTAACTGGCCTCGAAATATACAATCTGTTTAGAAGTATAAATTCCCAGGAAGGAATGACGTTCATTATTGTAACCCATGAGCGTGATTTTGCTCAAAGAGCAGATCGTGTAATAGAAATCGTGGATGGCAGCATTGTGCGGGACGAAAAACAGTAGTTTTTACACACAAAAAAAATTTGTTATGAATAACAAACCTTTTTTGTTAAATGTAATTATATAGTCTGCTTTTTAGCCATTAAATGCTGATATGACGTGAATGTCATTACTATGATTATTTAGCTGGCTGTCAACGCAACTTATAATATTCACAAACATGCTTATTATAATTATTATTCCAGATATAGTAAATGTCATGGCAAAGTTTTTCTGCATCATAATTCCTCTCCGATAATACTAGTCGTAATCAAAAAAATATTCAGTTTTTAAAATGTTTTAGGCTACAGCGATTGTACTGCCACCCCCTGAACCGCCTGAAAAAGCGCAGGTTCCTGATGTTTCAGTTCCGCCACCAAATATACTGGGTGGTGCAGAAGCTAAAACTCCGGTGCTTTCCACGGACCGTGTCGGTGGGGTTTCTACTGGTTTTGACGCAAATAATGAAGTTCCTTTGATCGGCATATTTATTCCTCCGAGTAACATACTAACGGCTCATTTTTATACACATTAATTATCTCTATTATAATAAAAACAAAAAGTTGGATTTTATTGCTTAATTTGAAATTAGTTGTTACAAGAGTTTACAAAATGTCGGAATATGTTAATATAAATGGTGCTAAATAACCAAGATATATTATGACTAACATTGAAAACTTATATGCAATAATCCTAGCAGGAGGCAGCGGAACAAGACTTTGGCCTTTGAGCCGTGAACTGTATCCTAAACATCTTTTGAAACTGCCAAATCATGATACCTTGTTTAAAACAACTGTGAAAAGGCTAAAGAAATTTGTACCTGCCTCAAACTTAGTGTTCTCTACTAATACAAAGCTTGCTTCAGACATAAGACTTCAGCTTACAGAACTTGATAATTATAACTATAACCTTATAACAGAACCAGATGTAAAAAATACCGCACCAGCGATTGCTTTATCGGTTTTATATATTATTAAAAAGCTGTCAGCAAACAATTCAGACCCTTTGATCTTAATTATTCCCAGCGATCATGTAATAAATGATGAACAAAAGTTTGAAGAAGCTATACAAAAAGGAGTAAGGCTGGCGGAAAAAGGCCATATAGTTACGTTTGGAGTAAAACCACAAAAACTCGATACAGGTTACGGCTATATTATTGCGGAAGAATCGAATGTGGCTAAATTTAAGGAAAAACCTGATCTTGAAGAAGCGAAAAAACTTATTGAGCAGGAAAATTGCTACTGGAACTGCGGAATCTATCTTTTTAGAGCCTCTATATTCCTTCACGAACTTGAAAAGTACAGTAAAGAAACAATCGATATCCTGAAAAGCTGCGAATTCTCTGATGAGATGCCTACTGTTCCCTATCAGTGTTATAAGGACGTTCCTGAAATCTCAATTGATCATGCAGTGATGGAGCATTCGCAAAATATCGCTTTGATACCTCTGGAATGCGGCTGGCAGGATGTTGGTTCCTGGGAGGAGTTGCACGAACTTGTTGAAAAGGATAGCAATAACAATTTTATACAAGGTGATGTAATCGACCTTGAAAGTGAAAATTCCTTTATTTATGGCACCTCAAAACTGATTTCCACGATAGGGCTTAAAAATACGGTAATCATAGAAACAGAAGATGCAATACTTGCTTGCGATAAAAACAGGACTGAAGATGTAAAGCAAATATTTGGCCTGTTAAAAAACAGGAATGACCTTACTTCCCAGGTACACAAAACAGTGTACAGGCCGTGGGGATTTTTTACGGTTATACAGGAAGGTGAAGGATATAAAATTAAGATTATACAGGTTAACCCGGGAGCAAAACTTAGTCTTCAAATGCACCACCGCAGAAGTGAACATTGGGTTATTCTCGCAGGAGAAGCGCTGGTTACTAGATACGAAGAAGTACATTCCTTAAAACCCGGTGAAAGTATAGATATACCACTTCAAGCAAAGCATATGCTCCACAATCCAGGGAAATCCGAGCTAAGAATCATTGAAGTTCAAAACGGTGAGTACCTTGAGGAAGATGACATAGTTAGATTTGAGGATATTTACGGACGCGTAACGTGAATTTATGTAAATTTTAGACTTGTAAAATTTTCAAATTGAGTTATAGTATAAATTATAGACAAATTATCTTCTAAACTGCTTTTATAATTCGGAGGTCAGACTTTGATTAACTACAGGATCAAGAACATAAGTGAGAACAATATAATTAACTCTGAGAATAAACAAGGTAAACAAGTAGAATTAACCTTTGAAGCGTTCGATAAAACTGAGAAAATTCAGCTCTCAGGCGAAGGCGCTTTAAAAGTGTCTACTCCTGTTTAATTCCAGTTTAATTCTTCCTCTATAACTTTTTCATTAATGGTTATGTGATCTTTCCACATGAAGTAAAGACCTGCGGAAAGAATGATTAGTATTAAAATGAGCTGGTTAACTATTGATACAGCAAAAGCAAGTTCAGTCTGGACAGTAAAAGCATTTAATGCAATTATATATCCCCACTGATATGGACCTATTGCAGCGGGACCTGCTGGAATGAGTGAGGAGAAGGCTGTTATTGTTAATACCAAAAACGCTCCAAGATATGTTATATCAATGCCAAAGCTTTTAATTACAAGGAAGACAACTGACCCTTCCAATAACCACACTATGAACGTAAGAAAAACTATTTTTAATAATATCTGGTAGGAATCAAGAGTTTTAAGCCCATCAAAAAAAGAATTTAGGACTGAGAATGCTTTATTTATGGCGTTTTCTCTATTACTGCCGATTTTAATCAGGAACGATTTTACCTTTTCCCGTTTATTGCCTGATTCTTGCAATTTAACAATTATCATCAGTGCTCCAAGCCCACCAAGAAAGATTAAGCCTGCTAAATAAGCAATATTCGAAAACAATGCGCTTCTTTGTACCAGATAGATTACAGCTACAAGAATAGTAAACAATACAAATCCATCAAAGAACCTTTCCAGGATAACTGATGTAAAAACCTTAGTTTTATTCAGGTTTTCTTTCTTGCTGAAAAAGTACGCCCTGTAGATTTCTCCAGCTCTTGCTGGAAGTACGCAGTTAAGGCTAAAGCCAATAAAAATTGAACTGAGCAGGGACATAAATTTCAAGTTGTTGCCTGAAAGAAAAGTTTTCCACCTGTAAGCCCTAATAACAAAAGATAACAGGTATATAGGGATTATTGGCAGTATAAATAAGGGATTCATCCGGCCGAACGCTTGGATTGTTTTACCTATATCAACCTGATGGACTATGATAGCAATAAAAATCAGACTTATTACAATACCAAGACTTTTTTTGTTTATAAGCTTGTTCATATTATTATTGTATATAACTATTGGGAAACAGGCAAAAAAGAAAGGTTCTATCAATGACTAGAGCAATGACAATAACTGAGAAGATTTTAGCGGATCATGCAGGGTTAGAGGAAGTTAAACCCGGTGATTTGATTACAGCTAGGGTGGACATTACCCTGGCTAACGATATAACAGGCCCTGTTGCAATTAATGAATTCAGGAGAATCGGTGTAAATAAGATATTTGATAATGAGAGGGTGGTTTTTGTGCCGGATCACTTCACCCCGAATAAAGACATAAAATCAGCCCAGAATGCAAAACTCATCAGGGAATTCGCCAAAGAGCAGGGACTTAAAAACTACTTTGAAGTGGGAAGGTTAGGCATAGAACATACGTTACTTCCAGACCAGGGTATTGTTTGTCCTGGTGATCTTGTTATTGGAGCGGATAGTCACACCTGCACATACGGCGCAATCGGAGCATTCTCAACGGGTGTTGGGTCTACTGACCTGGCATGCGCTATGGCGTCTGGCGAAACCTGGTTTAAAGTACCTGAGACCATTAAGGTGATCTTTAACGGTAAATTAAACAAATGGGTATCGGGTAAAGACCTTATACTACATCTTATAGGGGATATCGGGGTTGATGGAGCTTTATATAAATCACTTGAAATCACCGGTTCAACTATTGATAACCTGCCAATAGACGGTAGATTCACCATATGCAATATGGCAATCGAAGCTGGCGGCAAAAATGGCATAATTCCGGCTGATGCTATCACTGAAGAGTACGTTAAAAACAGGTGCCAACGGCCTTATAAGTTCTACAGAAGTGATGAGAATGCTGAGTACTGCCGTGTTATTGAGTATAATACTGAAGATATTGAACCTACTGTTGCATTTCCCCATTTACCTGAGAACACCAGGCCTATATCAAAGGTAGGTAACATTAAAATAGACCAGTCAGTTATTGGAAGCTGTACAAACGGCAGGCTTTCCGACATCAAAGAAGCGGCTGAAATCTTTGCTGGTCGCAAGGTACATCCTGATGTAAGGTTGATTGTTTTGCCGGGAACTCAGGAAATATTCCTTGAATCAATGAAGCTGGGCTATGTAGAGAAGATTGTCAATGCAGGCGGCGTATTCAGCACACCGACATGCGGACCATGTCTGGGTGGGCATATGGGTATTCTTGCAGAAGGAGAAAGAGCCATTTCAACCACAAACAGGAATTTTGTAGGCAGAATGGGTCATCCTAAGAGTGAAGTGTATTTATCAAACCCGGCAATTGCCGCTGCAAGCGCAATTTTAGGCAGAATTGCATCACCTGATGAATTATAGAATTTTTAACCATAGGCATCCCAGTTGATTCTATGTGGGAATAGGATGGATTTTTTTGGAGGAATTACAGTTGTGTCCTGGACAGACCCCGTGTCAAGCACGGGGTGACATTGGGGCACGGGGT
>MFRL01000024.1 GCA_001784565.1 Candidatus Melainabacteria bacterium GWF2_37_15 | reverse complement strand
TGCTATCATAGTGCCCATCCTTTGTATTAGTGTGTAATTAAATATAACAGCCTCAAAATTCTCTGTCAATTTCTGACAGTATTTTCTCAAAATGATATAATTTAGGAATGAAAAAAAGTAGTGATATTTATAAAACATTTGAAATCTTTAATAAAGACAATATAAGTATTCTTAAGGACAGGTTAATTGAAATAATCCTTATAGAAGCAGATAATATATTTTCCAGAAAAAATAAAAATATGTTTGAGCTGGATTTTAAGAAAAATAATTCAGTACAAATATCGGTGTATAATGACAAAGAAATGTATGATTTACTTTCGAATACCTGGAAAAGGTATAAGATGAAACAGATAGAAACTAATGATAAAGATAACAAAAGCGGAATTTATAATCAGCTGCCCGGGTCTTAAAGAGTGTCCTGACTTTAATTTGCCGGAATTTCCTTTAATCGGGCGTTCAAATGTCGGCAAGTCATCTTTTATAAATACACTCTCTAATAGGAAAAACCTTGCACGCACAAGTAATACTCCCGGGAAAACCAGACTGATAAACTTATATAAACTTAATGACGCAGTGGTTATTGCGGATTTGCCGGGATATGGCTATGCAAAAGTATCCAAAACCGAGCAGGAAAAGTGGCAGAAAAACCTTGAAGAGTATATTTTAAAGAGAAAAGCTATAAAATTTGTTATTCAGTTAATTGATGCACGGCATGAAGTGCAGAAAAATGACATGCAAATGCGTGAGTGGCTGGAATATCATAAAATTCCGATTATTACTGTCGCTACAAAAGCTGATGCCTTAGGCAAAAACAAGCTTAATGAGTCCATAAAACACATATCGCATGCTTTTGATACAGAAGTGATTGAATTTTCCGCCAAGACAGGGCTTGGTAAAGAAAAGGTATTGAATGCTTTGTTTACATAATTAGAGCGATAATTTTAGGTAAGAATAATATCGCACCTATAATTCCGGAAATGAAAATGGCTAAAAGCACTGATCCGGCGGCAACATCCTTAGACATTTTTGCTATTTCGGAATATTTCGTCCTGAAATAAGTGTCCACCACGAATTCTGTAACAGTGTTTGTTAACTCAGCAAAAAGCACAAATCCTATAGACAGAGTTATGAGAGCCATTTCGACAACGGTGAATTTTAATAAAATCCCTGATGTCAACACAAATCCTGCAATAAGCAAGCCGGTTCTTAAGTTCTTCTGGGACTTTGCAGCTAGTCTTATCCCTCGATAAGCGGACAGGAAGCTTGAAAACGTAGTTTTATGTCTGTATTTTTTCATTTTACTCTTTCATTATCTGATTTAATTTTATTATAATGTAATTAATGAAAACAATAAAAATAAAAACTCCTGCAAAGATAAATCTTGTACTTGAAATTCTTGGAAGGCGAGCAGACGGTTTCCATGAAATTAGAAGTATAATGCAGACTGTAAGCTTGTTTGACTATCTAAATATAACTGTAGAAGAGGGGAGTGAGAAAATTACTCTCAGTGGTAATTCTTCGCATATACCTTATGATGAAAATAATATTGTTTTTAAAGCGGTGAAACTGTTTCTGGAGAAGACAGGAATAAAAAACCAGAGTATAGAAGTTTATATAGAAAAAAATATTCCTGTTGCAGCGGGTCTGGCAGGCGGCAGCTCTGATGCTGCCGGGACATTGCGGGGATTGAACGATTTGTATGGTAAGCCTTTAAGTTGGGAAGAACTACATTCCCTCGCTGCAAAGCTAGGCTCTGATGTTAATTTCTGTCTTGAAGGCGGTACCTGCCTTACAACATCCCGAGGGGAAATTCTTGAACCCATGCCGACTCCAGAGCTGAAAATTATATTACTAAAACCCAAAAACCTTTTTATATCAGCAAAAGAAGCATATCAAAGGTATGACCGCCTGGAAGAAAAACCAAAGCCAGGTAATGCAGAGTTTTATAATGATCTTGAAAAAGCCATAATCCCTGCTTATCCTGAAATTGAAAATATGAAAAATCTTCTGTTCGAATTAGGTTGTAAAAATGCGCTTATGTCAGGCAGCGGGCCTACTGTGTTCGGGATTTATGAGAATGATGTGGATATTTCAAAATTGTCAAAAGAATATGAAGTGTTTAAAGTTCACTCTATAAAAAGTGACAATTGCGGCGTGTCCGCCTGAACTTCACTATTATTGCGTTTCTTAGTTGATATTTGCGCGGCGTAATCTTTCTGCATTTTGGTCATTAACTGCTGTGATCTTGCAATGACTGATGCAGGCAGCCCTGCCATCTTAGCAACCTGTATTCCGTAACTTCTGCTTGCCCCGCCGGGAACTACTTTTCTTAAAAATATTATTTCATCTTCGTTCTCAGATATAGTCATCCTGAAATTTCTGATTTCCGGGTGTTTTTCACACATTATGTTTAATTCGTGATAGTGTGTTGCAAATATGGTTCTTGCGCCTATATTCTGGGTTATATGCTCTGCAACGCTCCAGGCTATTGCAACGCCGTCATATGTGCTTGTCCCTCTGCCTATTTCATCTAACAGGATAAAGCTTCTGTCTGTTGCGGAGTTTAAAATACTTGCAGTCTCAGTCATTTCTACCATAAATGTTGACTGTCCTGTTGAGAGGTCATCAACTGCGCCCACCCTGGTGAAAATCTTGTCCACTATGCCGATGCGTGCCGACTTTGCCGGAACAAAGCTGCCTATTTGAGCAAGAATAATTATTAAGGCGTTTTGTCGCATAAAGGTGGATTTTCCGGCCATGTTGGGCCCGGTAAGTATCATTAGCATGGGAGAAGTAATATCAAGGTCATTGGGTACGTAGCTGCCGAGCGGCAGTAACTGCTCAATTACCGGATGACGGCCTTCTTCAATGACTAAATCCCGGGATTTATCAATTACCGGCTTTACATAGTTGTATTCTACCGCTGTTTGAGCAAATGAAAGCATTACATCCAGTACAGCAAGCGATTTTGCTATATCTCTAATTGCATCTACGAACTCCTTGGAATATTCCCGGAAATTGCAGAAAGTGTGATATTCAAGTTCTGCGCTTTTTGAGCCTGCGCTTAATATTTCGTTTTCATGCTGTTTTAATTCAGGAGTAATGTATCTTTCAGCACTTGTCAGGGTCTGTTTTCTTATGTAGTCATTTGGTACCTGTGCGGTGTTGGCATGCGTGATTTCTATAAAATAACCAAAAACCTTGCTATATCCTACCTTTAAGGACTTTATGCCTGATCTTTCCTTTTCCCTTTTTTCAAAATCAGCCAGCCATTCCTGACCGTCGCAAAGTAGGCTTTTAAGGTAGTCCAGTTCCTCATGCACGCCTCTTTTAATTAAATTGCCTTCTTTAATGCTTATAGGCGGTTCTTCAACAATTGTTTTATCTATTAGGGCTGTGAAGTCAGAGATTTTTTCATCTTTTTCACTAAATTTATTGAGTAAGGGGGATTTGGTGTTATAAAGGATATTGCCAAATAAAGGTAAGACCTTTAATGAATCCCGCAATGATATAAAATCCCGGCCATTTGCAGAATTATTACTTATTTTTGTAGCAAGCCGCTCTATGTCGTATACTTTATCAAGTAAATTGGCAACATCAGTGCGTATTTTTGGGTTTTCAATAAGTTCTTCAACCGCACAGTAGCGTTGTTTAATTTCGTTAATATCCTGAAGAGGCTGTTGTATCCACTTTCTTAAAAGTCGTGCGCCCATGTTGGTTTTTGTCTTATTTACCGCCCACATGAGGCTGCCTTCGTATTTGTTATCTCGCACTGTCTGTACGAGTTCAAGGTTTCTTCTTGCGCTGCTGTCTATTGCAACAAATGAGCCGGTTTCATACGGCGTTATAACATCGAATTTGGGCAGGTTATCCTGTTGTGTTTCCAGTAAATAATCAATAATCACACCCGCAGCAATAAGGCCTTCTGTGTATTCAGGAAAGCCGAATGCTTCCAGGGATTTTATATTAAATGCCTGTTTTATTTTTTCAAGTGCTGTTTCTTTGTAGAATGCGGCATTTGCCCTTACAGTGCAATTATAATTAGCTATTACAGTTTCGGGCAAGTCAGGGTGTTCTTCAGGTACAATTTGAAAAGGTTTTATTTCTCTTTTTTGCGATACACATAATATTTCAGAAGGTTCAATTCTGTTAATTTCAGATATTAATTGATCATAGCCGAGTGTTGAAATTTTAAATTCGCCCGTTGAAATATCCACATAAGCAAAGCCGCGCTTACAGGATTTTTGCACGTTTGTCACTGCTGCAAGATAGTTATTTTTTGAACCCTGTAACAGGTTTATATCAGTGATTGTGCCGGCAGTGATGGTTTTTACGACTTTTCGCTCAACCAGCCCCTTTGCTAAAGCTGCATCTTCCATTTGTTCACATATAGCTACTTTGTGGCCTTTTTCCAGCAGGCGTGCAATGTAGTTATCAGCGGCTTTATGGGGGACGCCAGCCATTGGTATCCTACCGAGCCTGCCGCCGTCGCGGCCTGTGAGAGTAAGTTCGAGTTCCTTTGCCCCTAAAACTGCATCCTCAAAAAACATTTCATAAAAATCACCCATTCTATAAAACAAGATAACTCCCTGATGCTGTTTTTTTATTTGCAGAAACTGCTGCATCATTGGTGTAGCGTGTTCAGGGTTTATGTCACAGGTTTTGGTGAGATTCAGGTTGTTCATATTAAAAATATAACACAACCATATATTACAAAGGCGTCAACAAGACGCCTTTTCATTGTGTTTATTGAGACAACACAACCCGTACAGTGTTATTCGTGTAGAGTCGTAGGGATGGATTTCGTTTCCGCATTTTCCATGCAGTTTGCAAATCCTCTCAAAATTAATTTCCTTGCTTTTATTAATACATTTTTCCATTTTTTTATCTCCTTGCTGGGTGTTTGTGAATCTATATATAATAATACTACTTATTGAGAATTTTTCTCAATAGTTAATAGTTTTTTAATATTTATACGAAAATGCTTTCAATATACAACTTTTATAAAAGCGGCGCGGGACACATCTTTCGGTTTCTTTTTGGGTTGTCCTTGACGTATTAAGTAATTTTAAAGGGGAAATTGGCCGCGCAGCGGCCAATTTCCCCTTTAAAAACCCTTTTGACGCCGAGGACAGCATGGATGTTTGGGCAGACCTGGGTGTCTGCCCAAGTAATTAGGGCGCACATATATGTGCGCCCCTACATATATTTAATAATTTAATTTTTCTTAAGGTATATTCGAATCCAGCTCAATATGCACGGTTTCGTTATGCAGAAACTCTTCGCTGCCGGGGTCTTCTGTTTCTTCAGCTACTTCTTCTGCAAGTTCCGGTGTGCTTATTCTAATTGATTCACCGGTCTTACTTTTTATGAGTTTTTCTTTTAAATTCTTAACCTGTCTGTCCAGCCTGTCTGCCAAGAGGTCAATTGCTGCATACATGGATTCAGCGTCTTCTTTTATCTTGATTACTGAACCATTAAGGAAGCATACGACCTCTGCTATGCTGTTTTTCTTTACGCTGGGGTTCTTATTAACGCTAAGCGTAATTTTCATATTCATTATCTGGCCATTGTGCTTAACAATTCTGCTAATTTTTTCCTTGACATACTCTTTGATAGCCTCGGTAATGTTGATATTTTTACCGTTTAAATTAAAGTTCATTTAGTTCCTCCTGATCGGGATAATATACGGATAGTTTTTTATAGTATAACGAATTTTCTATTTTATTTAAACCTATTTGATGGAATTGTAAAATTAATTATATCAGGACGGATATATAAACCTTAATCAAATTTTTGTAATGCAAATCTGAATTAAACATTTTTTCTGCTTTTTGCCTTGCATTCTTACCCATTAAGGCTGCAAGCTCCTTTTGCTTATATAATTTATAAATCATGTGTGATAATTCCTCTACGTTTCCGGGTTTGAACAGAAGTCCGTCCTGGTTTTCTGTTACCAGTTCAGGAATAGCTCCTATCCTGCTTGCAATAACCGGTTTTCCGTATGCAAACGACTCCGCTATGGTTAAACCAAAGGTCTCAAACCAGTTACAGGGCAGTATTGAAGCTATGCACCCGGAATATTCCTTTCGTAATTTATCACCCTCAAGATAACCTTTAAATTTAATGTTGGGGCTGGCTTTTTTCCTCAGGTTTTCTTCTTCAGGCCCGCTTCCGACAATATGAAAACCTATGTTTTTTGGCAGGAATTTTGCGGCTTCTATAAGGTAATGCACGCCTTTTTCTTTTGCCAGTCTGCCAACATATAAAAAATAACCTTTATGAGCATAAGTAAGAGGTCTTTCAAATAAATGATCATCAATAAAATTATTAAGCATTGTAAGTCGATTACGGCGAATTCCTGATTTTTCAGCAAGGTTGTAAACAGCTCTGCTCGGGCAAATAAATAAGGATACATAGTCATAATGCCTGCAAGCTCTGTTAAACGAGTATTCCAGAGTTGATATAAGGCTTTCTTTAAGGCTGGAGTTCCTACATTTGTAAATCAGTCCGTATAATGGGTTTCCTTTTACACAGTATTCGTTATTGCAGTAGGATTGTGATTTTAACATCATAGTCCCGCCCGGACACATAAGTCGCGGGTCATGTAATGTCATGACTACAGGAATCTTTGCTTTCTTGCAGGCGGAGAGGACTGATGGGGTGAGATGGTAATATATATTATGGCAGTGGACTATGTCGGGTTTAGTCTGTGCTATCAGGCTGGTTAATTTTGCTTCGGACTCGGTATTGTAGAGGATTCGGGGTAAAACTTTTATTGAATCAAGTTTGTTTAATTTTTTAAAATCAGTAAACTTTGTAAAAAATTTTGCGTGTGGGTAGGAATTAATTGCAAAAGGCTGCCTGTCCGTAGCAAAAAACACAACCTCGTTTCCGTTTCTTGCTAAAAGGTCGGCCTGATTGAGCATTAACTTTTCCGCGCCTCCATATGAAGAAAAAAAATTGTTAACAAATAAAATTTTCATATAATTCTTTAAATCCGTTCTCCGCAGAGTTTTTTTACTCATTGCAAGATAATTTAACAGATATGTGCCTCTTTGAACTCGATCAACAAGGCATTAATCTTGTAGAAACTATGAATTTTTGTTTTTTTAATGATTTGATTTTTTAAAACATATTATGTTTAAATAGACAAACATAACTCCCATGGGTAAGAAAAAAACTAACGCTTTTAGTTATCGTAGTAAAGACAAAGGAGAGAGGTTACATGAAGAAATTTATCTTAATGATAGGTATTTTCGCAATGGCATTATTATGCGCAAATCCCTGTCAAGCGGTTACAATTCCAAAAGGAGTCGGTGTAAACATTCACTTCACCGGCGCACCGGCACGTGATCTTGATTTAATCAAGAATGCCGGATTCAATCAGGCACGTACAGACCTTAAATGGGATCGTGTAGAACGCACAAGAGGCCAGTATAACTGGACAGAGTATGACCAGCTTATAGATGGCCTTTTAGCTAGAGGTATTACACCTTACATGATCCTTGATTACAACAACCCTGTTTACGGAGCAGGCGGAATGGATGGTATCCATACATCCGAGCAGCGTACAGGTTTCACAAACTTTGCAAAAGCAGCAGCAGCTCGCTACAAAGGTAAAACAATTATCTTTGAAATCTGGAATGAGCCTAATCTTGGTTCGATATTCTGGAGACCTACTGAAAACGTCGGCGAGTATATGGCGCTTATTAAATCAGTATACCCTGCAATGAAGGCAGCTGACCCTAACTGTATAGTTGTTGGTCCTGGCGTGGCTTTTATTGCTAACACTTTTGACTATCTTAAACAATGTATGAGTCAGGGATTATTGAACTATGTGGACGGTCTGAGTGTTCACCCATATAAGAATGAAGCTCCAGAGGCCGGTACAGTTGACTACTTATACACCGAATTAAGAAACATCCTGGGATCACACGGAAAGCGTGACTTCCCGATTCTAGGCGGTGAATTCGGTTTTAGTACAAGTTGGTCAAACGTACAAAATGAGAAAAACCAGGCAGAATTTCTTGCTCGTCAGCTAGTTATGCACGATTATTACAATGTTGTTTCATCGATCGTTTATGATTTTAGAAATGATGGGACAGATCCGAATAACGCCGAGCATAACTTTGGAATAATCAGGAATGATTATTCAATTAAACCTGCTTATACAGCAATCCAGACACAAAGACAAAACCTTGCAGGTTTAACATATTCAAAAAGAGTAACAACATCGGATGCTTCTGTACGCTTGTATGAGTACACGAGTGCATCAGGCAGGACAATGGCAGCGTGGACAACCAGCGGTACAAAGTCAGCTACAATCTATGGCAAATCTGTCACACTGACTACTATGCCGATTTATGTAAAGGAAACAACAACTACACCACCGCCTCCGCCACCTCCAGAGGATCCACCAGCACCTCCGCCAACGGATCCGCCTGCACCTCCGCCAACAAGCTCAAATACAATTCCGGCTGGAGTTGGTGTAAACATCCACTTCACCGGCGCACCGGCACGTGACCTTGATTTAATCAAGAATGCCGGGTTTAACATGGTAAGAACAGACCTTAAATGGGATCAGGTAGAAAGCACAAAAGGCCAGTATGTTTGGACGCAGTATGACCAGTTAATAGATGGTCTTCTGGCAAGAGGCATTACACCTTACATGATACTTGATTACAACAACACCCTTTATGGCGCAGGAAGTGGCATGGCTGGTATCACTACTTCTACCCAGATTCAAGGTTTCACAAATTTTGCAAAGGCCGCAGCAGCTCGTTATAAAGGTAAAAAAATTATCTTTGAAATCTGGAACGAGCCTAACCTGGATATTTTCTGGACAACAGGGCCGAATTCAACACAGTACATGAACCTTGTTAAATCAGTTGTTCCTGCAATGAAAGCAGCAGACCCTAATTGTATAGTCGTAGGTCCTGGCGTTGCTTTTATTGCAAACACATTTGAATTTCTACATGGTTGTTGTGTACAGGGTTTACTGGATTACGTAGACGGTTTAAGTGTGCATCCTTACAAAAACGCAAATCCTGAAGAAGGTACAATTGATTATCTGTATAATTCAGTAAAAGGTATTGTACGTGACTACGGTCATCCAGATATGCCGATTTTAGGCGGTGAATTTGGATTTAGCACAAGCTGGTCAAATGTGGGGGATGAGCAAAACCAGGCAGAATTTCTTGCTCGCCAGTTAGTGATGCATGATTTCTACAATGTTCCAGTTTCTATAGTTTATGACTTCAGAAACGACGGTACAGACCCGAATAATGCCGAGCATAACTTTGGAGTAATCAGGAATGATTACTCAATAAAACCTGCATACAATGCAATTAAAGCACAGAGAGAAGCTCTTGCAGGCATGACTTTTTCAAGTAAGTTATCCTCAAATACAGGCGATTATCTGTACGAATACACAGGCCCGTCAGGCAAGTTAGTTGCTGCATGGACAACTGGAAGTCCACATTCGGTGACTGTATACGGCAAATCAGTTCAAATAACTCAAATGCCTACATATGTAAAGGAGACAACAACTACACCTCCGCCTCCTCCACCACCTCCACCAACTGCAACAGCGCCTGTAATTAACAGTATAAAACTTAACTTTAATAAAACTTTAGGTCAATATGTGGTTGTAGTTAACTGGGCTGATAACGCAGCTAATGAAACCGGTTTTGAAGTTTTTAGGTCAATTGGCGATACTAATAACTTCCAGCGGGTTAAAACAATAGCTGCTCTCACCGGAACAAACCAAACGATTACATACAGGAACAATATTGGTGCAACTCCAACAACTGGAACATACTATTACAAAATAGTGGTTAAATTTGCGGACAGCACAACCCAGACTTCAAATACTAAATCAGTTGAAGTTAAGTTACTGACTCCGCCTCCAGTAGCAACAGTTCCTGCAGTTCCTGCAAACATTACAGGTAGTGCTGTAGAAGATATAAGCAACAATAATGTTGTTATCTTAAAATGGACAGACGCAGCTACAGATGAGGACGGCTTCAATATTTACTGTTCAAATTCTGCAAGTGCAGCTTTCAGTAAAATAGGAACAATATCAAAAGATAAAACAACCGTTGTTCATCCTGTTAGCGCAATAGGTACCTATTCTTACAAAGTAAAATCCTTTAACCAGGCAGGTGAATCAACAGAACCTCCGGTTACAACGGTTACTATAAATTAAAATTTAGGTAATGGTTGAAAAGTCACTTATTTTTGAGTGGCTGGGTGCTACGCACCCAGCCACTCAACCCTTTTTGGGAGCAGGCGAAGCCTGCTCCCAAAAAAATAATAATAAATTACTTCCCATTCATTTATAAGTTTAATTGAAGAACCCTGCACACAAAAATGCAGGGTTCTTTACATATCTATTTACAAAACATTGACATAAGCCCTTATGGTAACTACAATTAGTGAATTGTTAAGGAACATCTTTATTTGTAATCTAGGGAAAATAAGATAAAAAGCAGAAAATATTGAGGTCATTTTAGCTAAGATGGCAGAAGTAGAATCCATAGAAGCTTCAAAAATAGCAGCTAATGCTAATGAAAGTGCGGCTAAAAATTCAAAAAATTTAGCCGTCAATAATCAAGCACAAACCAACCCTCAGGTTGATACGCACGGTGATGTGTTCACTCCTGCGCAGGAAAACCAAGGAAAATCATATATTGCACCACCTTTTGAAGATCAGTTTGGCCCAAAGAATTCTGCACAAACTGTTCCTCTTAATCAAAATAATGTACCAACAAGATTACAGGCATTAAACTCGGAATTTATAGCCAGGACTGTTGACATAAGCGATAGAATAGCCACTTTTATTGGCGAACGAGAAAAAGATATTCGGGAGCGTTTGTCTAATACTTTCATAAGACTGGAAGAGCAGGTTTATGACATGTTGAAAAAAATAGATGCTTCCTTTGAGCAAAAAGACCATCACAAGGAAAAAGAAACTCGAGATCAGGAAAATCAGGACGCTGAAAACAGCGAACGAATTGATAACGAGTTAGCATAAATCAATTAAACACAGGATTAATCCATCCGCTTATTAGGGAATAATAATTTTAGTATGGTGTGGTCTTATTTAAAAATTTTATTAATTATATTTTTGCTGTCTACTCAGCCTGTTTCTGCAGCACAAATCATGATGTTTGTATCACCAATTAATGTTGCTACGCCGAATTCAACCTACAGTATTTATCCTAATATTGCGACTTATATATCAAACGACCTTATTAACGAACTCAATAAAAATCTCAGGTTCAGTATCCCCGATCTGAATTCTACTGATAACCTGCTCATGAGCCAGGATTTATATAAGAAGTATGGAAATTTTTTAAAAAATTACAAAGATAACGGAACAATTGATTATAAAATGTGTAGTCTGTTAGGTGAAAAACTCGATGTTCAGAAGATCTTGCTTGTTTCTTCCGGTTTCAGTATGCAGAATATGATTTTGAAACAATCAATTTGGCATCAAATAGGTATAAGTGAAGGAGAAGCCATAAAATCTTTTTATAATTTAAATGTTGAAGTGGCTCTTATTGATACGGAAACCTGCATTGTAGACTTTAAAAATACTTATAACAAGGAAATAAAGACGGATGCCTTTGAAGTTCCAGTAAATTCCATTAATGAGAATGCTATATCAACAAAGCAAATTAAAGAGTTTTCAGACGAAATTTCTAAAATAGTGGCTGTTAATGTGTTTGTAGAAGCTAATAATTCGGTTTATACAAGGGTACAAAGCAATATAGTTTCTACATCAAATGTAAAAGTTGATACCATGGAGGGTCTCCAGACCAAGGATGGTCACTCTTATTCTACAAATAATGTTCATCTAAAGAATAAGAGAATTGATAGTTTTAAGAGTTGGGTAAAGCAAAGAGTTGATTTGTAATTTTCTGCTATAATATTGTTTGGATAAGATCACTTTAATCAAGTGGTCTGGATCTTTTGTTTGGATTTAAGGTCTTTAATTATATAAATGAAGTTCAATTTTAAATATATAAAAGAGCTTGCTGCTCCGGGGAGTTGGCGAAGGGGCTATGATTATTATAAGAAAGGCCAATTGATTGATGCAAAAGTAGAAGGTAAAACTATTAAAGCCTCAACAAAGGGATCTTTTCAGGATAAATATGACATCACCCTCCACTTCACGAAAAATAAACTGTCAGCAGAATGTACATGCCCACTTGAGGAAGAATGGTGTAAGCATGCTATTTGTGTTGCTCTTGAGAGTATAGAAAGGCATTTACTTGAACCAGAGGAAGAGAAACCGGATGAGGTTACAAATCCGCAGGGCAGCTATAAGTTTATATTAAATGCGCCTGAAAATGCTAAATTTGTTGGTATACAGATAGTTGACAGGGCAAAGAACGACATTGTAAAAAACATTGAGCAAATTTTAAGGTTTGTCGTAAATAATGGCATTGTCGGCCTAAATGATGCGCAAAAAAAGGAACTTGTCCTTTTGCAGCATATTTTTAAGTTTGAAATGGTTAAGAAAAATATTATATGGCACAATATACCGCATAACAAAATTGATGCAATAATGCCGCTTCTAGCGCAAGTAGAGGAAGTCAGAGATAACGAAACCCAGAAACTGCTTTCTTTTGAATCTGTTCCATGGAAACTTAACCTCGCTGTAAATGTATCACTGGTGGGAAATGTCCTGCTGGCACTGCATTGGAAAAGGCCTGAACCGGAAGATATATTGCCCCTTGAGGAATTGCATTATTTCAATAAAAGTGTTAAATGGGCAAGGTATAAGGATTTAATTATGCCTCTTGATACAGCGCTTTCAACTCTGCCCGGTTATCTCACAAAATCAACATTTTCAGATATACGTGACGCAGACGGCGGTAAGTTCGTGTATGAAGAGCTTCCAAAACTGAAAAAACTCACAAATGTTGATGTGTATGAAAGGCTTGAGCAGCTTCTTCTAGAGCAGAGGCCGCCTGTTAATATTTTAACCCTTGAAAAAACAGAAAGAGGAGCTATAAAGGGAATATTAGGCTTTGAATACGACGGAGTAGCTGTCCCTTATGGCAAACTTGCCGAAAAAACCCCTTATGTAACAATAAAAAAGCCGGAAGAAGACTTGATTTACTGGGTGAAAAGAAACCTTGAGCTAGAAGAAGCTGCGTATAAAGAGATTCAAAGAGCAAGATTCACGCCTACTCAAACTAATAACCTTGTTATTGAAGGTGATAGTGCTATTGATTTCTATAATTATTTGCTTCCGCAGGCCGCAGAAAAATGGAAAATAGTTGAATCGGATGATCTGTCTGAATTTAAGCTGGCGAAAAATCCTCTTAAAATCGTTGCTGATATTGATTTTTCAGAAACTTCAGACAGCTTTGAAATTGGTTTCTTTGCTACGGTTGGTAAGGCAAAAATGGATTATGAGGCTATACAGCACTTCTTTCAGCAAGGTCAGAAGTATGTTTACCTTGAAGATAAAGGAAATATAGAGATTCCGTATAACAAAATGCTGCGGATCAATTCAGCTTTGAGTAACGTGGATGCTCTGGAAATCAATAAAAATAAGTATATGATTAAGACGTTCCGGGCAGGAATAGTAGGTGAGCTGGAAGAGAATGAAATAACCCTGAAAATGAGCAGGAAATTCAAGGAATTTTGGACAAAAATAAGCAGCTTTAATTCAATGGAGGACATTCCGCTTCCACGTGGACTTAAGGGTGACCTCAGGGAATACCAGGAAAAAGGCTTTAATTGGTTGTGGTTCTTGTATTCTTATGGTTTGAATGGCGTTCTTGCTGATGATATGGGGCTTGGTAAAACAGTGCAGGCACTTACACTTTTGCAAAAAGCTAAGGAAAAGGATGGAAAAACGCCAAATCTTGTAATATGTCCGACTTCCGTGGTATTTAACTGGGAAGCTGAAATTGAGAAATTCACACCAAATCTCACGTATTTAAGCATTACAGGGCCTGACAGAAAGAATTTATTTAGTAAAATTGATGATTATGATGTTATTATAACCAGCTATGCATTGATACGGCGAGATATTAATGATTACAAAAAGCACAAATTCAGGACAGTCATACTTGACGAGTCGCAAAACATAAAAAATTATGAGTCTTTGACTGCGCAATCTGCGAAACAATTAAATGCCCAGCACAGACTCGCTATGTCAGGTACGCCAATTGAAAACCGACTCTCTGAGCTTTGGTCAGTGTTTGATTTCTTGATGCCAGGTTTCTTATATGATCTTAACGATTTTAACTATAGATATGCTTTACCAATACAGGATAAAGGCGATAAGACTGTTGAATCACGTTTAAAAAGACAGGTTTATCCGTTTATATTAAGGCGTATGAAGCGTGATATCGCAAAAGACCTGCCACCTAAGATTGAAAGTGTTGCATACTGCCAAATGACACCTGATCAGCGTGATTTATACTTAGATGTACTTGATAGCACACGTCAGGAAATTTTCGGTAATAATGCAGATGGTAAATTTGAGAAGTCCAAGATGTCTGTATTTGCTGCACTGCTACGGTTGCGGCAAATTTGTAACCATCCACGCTTGTTTGACAAGGAAGGACGTTATAATGTCAACGAATCAGGCAAGTTTGAACACCTCAAGGAAATGCTCGAAGAAATCATCAGTGAAGGTCACAGAGTACTCCTTTTCAGTCAGTTCGTCCAAATGCTCGACATTGTAAAAGAATGGTTTGATAAAGAAGGCATAAAATACTGCTATCTTACCGGGGCAACAACTGATCGTCGAGAAGTAGTCAACCGCTTCAACACTGATGAGTCTATTCCTGTTTTCCTTGTTAGCTTGAAGGCTGGCGGTACTGGTTTGAATCTCACAGGTGCAGATTATGTAATTCATTATGACCCGTGGTGGAACCCTGCTGTTGAAGATCAGGCTACTGACAGGGCGCACAGAATTGGCCAGACCAAGAACGTATTTGTGTACCGCTTCATTACCAAAGGTACAGTTGAAGAAAAGATAATGAAGCTCAAAGAGCGTAAGCGTAACCTTGTAGATTCAGTCATCTCAGTTGAGCGAAATATTGGCAAGACCTTGACTTACGAAGACATTAAGGATATTCTGTCCGTGGATTAACCAAGAACACGGATTTAACCCTTCTTGCAGACCCATCCTCTTCTGAATTAAGCACAAACTTATCCTGTCCCGGCAGGTCTACGTACAAAGAAGTCGAACCTCCACCATCCAGCGCTAAAGCCTGCTTCACTTTCAGGTCATCCTGCATGAATTCTGCAAGTTCCTTCAAAGTCATAGGATTTTCCTTGCTTACTGCCACAAGCAGGACATGATTTTCCAAAGTTATCCCAATAGCTGATCTTGGGCGTTTGTGAAGGGCGGAAACCGCTTCTCTTATAATTTTATTGTCATTTTTGACTACAAAACTCTCCTGCTCCAATAGTAAAGTGGGCACAAGCTGCGGTCCTGCCTGTATAGAATGAAGAATATTGCATTGGGACGGAGGCATGCTGTTATGTTGGGCTATATCGAGTGAAATAAAACAATCCATTATTCTGAATTCTGACCTGTTGAGAATTTGCGGGAGGTAGTCCTGTAACGTGGGGTTGTTCATTAAATCCGGGTTTAATGTGGGGTCTGCCGCTAGTTCGCCGTCTTTTATTATGTAAGATGTTGTTTTAGTGTTGAGAGGATCGAAAAATCCGGCATTAATAGCGGCAATAGCGCCTGTTTTTATGGCGACTGATTCCACGGTTTCCAGGGAATCCGATACATAAGGCGAAATACAATTTTTGCACTCATTAGTATCAATATCCACAATATAAACACCCTTTTGTGGAGAATAAAATTCAACAGCCTGCCTGGTTTGATCGGCTTTTACACTGTAAATTGCTATTGTTAATACCAAAATTATTAAAATTAAATTTCGCATAACATTAATTATAATTTAAATTTTGGGTTTCATGTAAGTGCTATAATTTTATGTATGATAACTACGAAACGTATAAAACAACTGCCTGATAACCTTATTAACCAGATAGCAGCCGGCGAAGCGATTGAACGGCCTGCGTCTGTAGTTAAGGAATTGGTAGAAAATTCTATTGATGCTGGCTCTACAAGAATAGAGGTTGAAATATCTAACGCTACACGTGATATACGGGTAGCAGATAATGGTGGCGGCATACATAAAGATGACATATTACTTGCTTTTTCACGCCATGCTACAAGTAAAATTGAGAAAATAAACGATTTATGGTCTATTTCTACGCTGGGTTTTCGTGGAGAAGCTCTTTCCAGCATGATTTCTATTGCTAAAGTTATCTGTACCACAAGAACTAAAGATTCTGAAACCGGTTTGAAGGTTAAATGTGAAAATTCACAGGTTAGTTTTTCTGACGCAGGGTGCGCAATCGGTACTACAATGGAAATAAATGACCTGTTTTATAACGTGCCAGCAAGGTTAAAGTTCCTGAAAAAGACACAAACTGAAATGGCTGCTATATCAGAGATTGTGCAAAGCCTGGCTATTTCAAACCCGGGCATTGCTTTTACACTTATACATAACAAAAATACTATATTTAAGACAATAGGGAGTAATGATCTGGCTGCTACTATCGGTGAGGTTTATTCAAGTGAAATAATCAGCGAGCTGGTTGAAATTAATAAGGAAGATGAGCAGTTTAACCTCAAGATACACGGATTTGCGAGCAACCCGGACTTTACCCGGTCAAATAAAAAAGCCATTTATACCTTTATTAACGGTAGAACCGTAAAATGTCCGATCATTTCCAAGGCAATTGATACGGCATACAGTGATATGATTCCGTCTGGCAGGTATCCATATGTGGTTTTGAACATTTTAATGTCGCCAAAAGAGATAGATGTAAACGTTCACCCAACAAAGAAGGAAGTAAAATACTCAAAACCAAACCTAATATTTAATTTTGTGTACTCTGCTATTAAAGGGGCACTGGGGGTTGCGCCTCAACGTCATTCTCAAGATGTAGGGTGCATTTATGCACCAGAACAACAAGGGTGCATAAATGCACCCTACGAAATTCCAAAAGTAATCAATTTCCCAAAGGCAATAACGCAGGAAATCGAAGATGACGATATTCAGGAAGTAAGTTTTGCTCCTGCCTCTGTACAAAAACGCTTTGAAGTTGAGTCGGATGGCTATGATCTGTTTGTGGAAAAACCTAGAATCATTGGTCAGCTTGAAAATACATACATTCTTATCCAGGCAAAAGACGGACTGCAAATCATTGACCAGCACATAGCGCATGAAAGAGCGCTTTATGAAAAGCTGAAAAGGGAAAAAAATTATGCATCGCAGTTATTGCTGGCATCTGAGGTGATAGAACTTACTCCTGAACAATACAATCTGTTCAGGGAAAATGCTGATTTGCTTAATAAATATGGCTATGAGGTTGAAATTATTGATTTTGGTATAAAATTAAAGCGGATACCACAGACAATTGCTGAAAAAGACCCTAAAAAAATAGTAAATGACCTAATAGAGGCGCTAGAATCATCTCCAGAAATAATAGAAAATGAACTATTAATGAGGACAGCGTGCCTTTCATCTGTTAAAGCAGGAGAAAGATTATCTATTGGGCAAATGGAAGAACTTATAATCAACTGGCAGAATACATCTTACCCAAAAACCTGCCCACATGGAAGAAAAATAGCCCATGTGATTTCCAGGCAGGAAATAGCGGGATTTTTTGGACGTCAGTTATAATATACTCATTAGGAGGAAATGATGGATTCAATGGATTCTGTATTTGAAGTCAAAAGTATTAATAAAGAGGGATTTGAGCTTTATAACCTGGTAAATGAAAAGATTTACAGTGTTAAAAGCCAGATAAAAATGGTTAATTACAGACGGTTATGTCGAGGGAACTACCTTGTATGCAAAATTATGCTTAAAGAAGGTGAGTATTACCTTTGTAATATTCAAAGTATTATTAAGCCATCTGAGGGTTTAGTTGCTTACAAAGCCGCAGTTTCAATGCAGGTAAAAGACCCGGCACTGTTGTATGCTAAGAATGAAGAAAAGATAAAAGAAATTGAAGAAAATGTTGCATTTTTAAGTCAAAAGTACAAAGACTTCTTCAAAACCGAGGAAATTTTTACATCAAGTTCCAAACTTAACGCACTGTTGGACTTATTCAATGAGTATGTTGAAGGCGGAGAAAAGATGGATTATGAAGAATATACTGAAACTCCTGAAAATGCTGACATAATAGTATTTTTTGACTCAAAAACCGGCCTCCAGACTATGCCGAAGGATAAACGGGATTCTTTCAATAAAGAAGCTTTTTCCGTGCCAACAGTGCTTTATTCATCAAAAGCTTTTGAGAAATTGATGGAATTGTCCGGGAATCCAAAACCAGCAAAGCAAAATACGGAATGTAAAATTGGAAGGAATGAGCCGTGCGTTTGCGGAAGTGGGAAAAAGTATAAGAAATGCTGTTTATAATTAATATACGAAAGTTTTTTCTCCGCAGGCAATATTTTTACCAAGTTTTTTAGCCTTACGTGAAGCTTTATCAGCGTTATTTTGAGCATCTTCAAGAGGTTTAAACAATTCCCTGCAGCATAGCTTATTTCCTTTGGATTTTTTGATTGATTCTTCAATATTTTTCATTTCTATATCGGGTTTAAAGGTTGAAAACCCAATGCTTGCGGTTAAACAGTTTTTTATTTTTTTATTTTGAATAAGTACTTGTGTATCTTTTTCCAGGTTTTTCCTTAGTTGTCTTGCTACATTGCCTGCTGTGCTGTAATTCGTATCAGGCAACAATATCATTATTTCTTCTCCCCCGAACCTGTATACTTTCTCCCTGTTTTCACCTTTTCCGGCAGTATTTATTGTATTTTTGACAATGTTTGCGTATATCTTCAAGGCCTCATCACCCTGATCATGTCCATATGCTTTGTTATAAGCCCCAAAATTATCCAGATCAAGAAAGATAAATGAAAGCGGGGTCTGTTCCTTGCATGCGTTGATAAATTCTTTTTTTCTGTCTATATCGTATGATCGCCTGTTATTTAAACCCGTCAGAGCATCTTTAAAAGCCAAATTGTGGGCCTTTTGGGTAAATATGTTTAACTGGAAGGTTAAATACTTTATTGCTTGTTCAGGGGTTAAACTTTGTAAATCTATATTTTTTTTTGTTGCTGTTTCTCTTTTTGATCTTTCAAGATTAAAATTTGCATAAGCATTATCCATTAGTCCATTAAAGGTATCGATTATTTTTCCTGAGTCCGTGTAATTTTGATTACTAAATCCAAAGTATAGAATCTTATTATTTGGCCTTGGTTGATACGGATTTGACCTAGATATTGCTATATTATTTATCATAAAGATTTTTACTTCCTATAAATGTATTTTTCATTCAATACAAAAACCCTGATTATATAAAATTTCCTTTTATTAAGTAAATTGTTACAAATAATTTAAATAAAAAAATTAAAACTCCGATCAATTATAATATAAGTAGATTCTATAGGAAAATTATAATGTCTTATGATGTAATAATAGCTGGTGCAGGGTTTTCAGGCTCATCAGCAGCAAGAATTTTAGCCGAAAGGGGCAAAAAAGTACTTTTAATTGAAAAACGTGACCATGTGGGCGGAAATTGCTACGATTTAAAAAACGCCTTTGGTATAACAATACAAAAATATGGCCCGCATATTTTTCACACTCAAAGTGAGGCGGTGTGGGAATTTTTAAACAGGTTCAGCGATTTTAATGACTATAAACACAAGGTTTTAAGCAAGGTTGGCGAAAAATTTTACCCCATACCCATTAATAAAACCACTGTATGTGATTTTTTAAACCTCGACATAAACACTGTAAACATTGCAGAAATATTAAAACAAGAAGTCGAGAAATCTACATTTAGCATGCCGCCTCGGAATTTTCAGGATCAAGTGATTTCCCAAGTAGGTGAAAGACTTTATGAAGCCTTTTTCAAAGGTTATACTATGAAACAGTGGGGAAAAGAGCCTGAAAATCTTGCTGCTGATATCGCAAAACGTGTTCCTGTCCGGGATAATCTTGATGACTATTATTTTAGCGATAAATACCAGGGCATTCCCACTAATGGCTTCACTCTGCTGTTTGAAAAAATGTTAGACCATCCGAACATCACAGTGCTTTTAAATACGGATTATTTCGAGGTTAGGTCGCGTTATAAGTCGGAATTAACGGTATATACAGGAGAACTGGACAGGTTTTTTGATTATAAATACGGTCACTTAGAGTACAGGTCGCTTGAGTTTAAGTATGAAAATCTTGAGCAGAAACAGTTCCAGCCGGTTGCTGTTGTGAATTACCCGGGAGATGAACCATGGACAAGAATAACCGAATACAAGCAGTTTTTGCGGGAAAATGTGGACTGGACAACCCTTTGCTATGAATACCCAGCAAGCAAAGGCGAGCCATATTATGTCATAATTAATGATGAAAACCTGAAAAAAAGAGAACTGTACATGCAGGAGGCACAAAAACTGGAAGCGGATGGAAGTGTACTGTTCATCGGCAGATTAGCTGAGTATAAGTATTACAATATAGATCAGGTAGTGGAAAGCGTTATAATAAAAGTTAAAAATGTCAGGCAAAATGTTTAGATGTAAGAATTGCGGATCAATTGACAGTTTTGGGCTTGTGTTTAACCCCAACTACAAAGGAAAAGGGGAATTTACACAAACCGTAAACCAGCATGAAGAAATTGTGTTTAATATTGATGGATATGAATTCATACCTGATCTGGGGTTTATGAACGGGCATGCTGTATGTAAATATTGCGGGGAAATCAGGCAGTGGGAATATTATTTTCCGCGTTTTAGAAATAAAGCTGAAGCTTAACGCAGTTTTACCCAGGGGGCCTTGCGGATGCGTATGCTTTGAGGCGTTACTTCTACAAGCTCATCATCCCCAATGTATTCCAGGCAGTCCTCAAGCGATAACTGTCTTGAAGCAGCTAGCGTCACCATTATGTCAGCCCCGGCACTACGCATGTTAGTCAGCCTTTTTGTCTTACAAACATTAACAACAATGTCCTGCAACTTGTTGCACTCGCCGACTATCATTCCTCGATAAACCCTTGTCCTAGGTTTAATAAAGAATACGCCGCGGTCTTCAAATTGTTGAAGTGCATAAGGCACAGCCTCGCCGTCTTCAAAGGAAATCAATGATCCGCTGCGCTGGCGTGGGATATCTCCAATTAAAGGTTTATAAGCTTCAAAGGTATGGTACATAATACCTTCGCCTTTAGTCATTCTGATAAATTCGCTCCTAAAGCCGATTAATCCCCTGGCAGGTATGGAAAAACGTATAATCGTACGTAAATCAGTAGAGCTCATATCAAGCATTTCAGCCCTTCTTGAGGATAAGCGTTCAATACTTGAGCCTGCATATTCATTTGGCACATCAACTATCAGGTTCTCAAACGGTTCATGCTGGGTTCCATTAATAGTTTTAAAGATAACTTCCGGTTTGCTTACCTGGAACTCATACCCTTCACGCCTCATAGTCTCAATCAGTATCCCGAGGTGCAGTTCTCCCCTGCCGCTTACTTTGAAAACATCTGTGCTTTCTGTGTCTTCTACTTTGAGGCTGACATTTTTTTCGAGTTCAAGATACAGCCGTTTTCTTAACTGCCTGGAAGTAACAAATTTACCTTCCTGTCCGGCAAAAGGTGAATCATTGACCGAAAAATTCATTTGCAGTGTGGGTTCATCTATTGTAATCAATGGCAATGCATCCGGGTTTTCTACGGATGAGATGGTTTCACCTATCTGTATTTCAGGAAAGCCGGCAATTCCGACTATATCACCTGCGTATGCCTCATTTAACTCAATTCTTCCCAGTCCGCTAAAACCTAGAAGCTTTGTGACTTTGCCTTTTAGTACATCACCGTTTCTGTTTATCAGGCTTACCTGCTGGTTATTCTGGATTTTACCGTTTACAATCCTGCCAATGGCGATTCTTCCAAGGTAATTACTGTAGTCAAGTGTAGTTACATGGAACTGTAAATTCATGTCCATATTGCCTTTTGGTGGCGGGATATGTTCAATTATTGAATCAAATAAGGGTTTAATGTCTATATCTTCGTGTTCCAGCTCATTTTTGGCAATTCCGGCAACTGCGCTTGCATACACAACCGGGAAGTCCAGTAGTTCCTCGTTGTCAGTTAATTCCACGAATAGTTCAAATACTTTATCCAGAGCAGCGTGAGGTTCTGCACCGTTGCGGTCGATTTTGTTAATTACAACTATGATTTTTATGCCAAGTTCCAGGGCTTTTGACAAAACAAACCTTGTCTGGGGCATTGGGCCTTCTGCTGCGTCAACTATAAGCAACGCTCCATCAACCATCCCAAGTACACGTTCAACTTCCCCGCCAAAGTCCGAGTGGCCGGGTGTGTCTACAACGTTGATGCGGTAGTCTCCGTAGCAAATGGAAATGTTCTTTGCAAGTATGGTAATTCCTCTTTCCCGTTCCAGGTCATTAGAATCCAGTACTCTTTCCTGCACTACCTCATTATCTCTGAAAATACCGCTTTGCTTAAGCATACAATCAACCAGCGTGGTTTTTCCATGGTCAACGTGCGCTATTATAGCTATGTTTCTTACATTTGAAATCTGCTCTACTTCACTCATGATCTGTTTTTTTCTCTCTTAACATTATAATTGTAAATTAAATCTAACAAATAGTCAGTCATATTACAAATAAAACCTGTGAATTTGGGTAATGAATAAAAAATAGTTTAATAATAAAATTTTATGATTCAGTTAATGAGAGGGAGAAGGTTATGTTTTGGAAACATAAAAAGTCCAATGTGGAATTATTAAGGAATTTTTTGCTCAATAGAACAACAATGACTGTTGGAATACCTATATTTATAAGCGCATTTACAGGTATCGCAGCGCTGGCTGTTTCAATATTAAGAAAAAACAGGAAGAACCTAGGAACTAGTGGAGTATATGGAGCAGTTGCTGTTGCAAAAGCTTTTAAAGGCGCTGATTTTCCGATGTCAAAGCATGATATTTTATCAAAATACGGCAATAAAGAGATAGAATACCATCTAGGCAAGAAAGAAAAGCTGGGTGATTTACTGCAAAGTATCCCTGAGCAGACATATAACAGGACAACCGAGATAGAACACGTTCTGCACGAAGTTTACGAAAAAGTTTAAAGTTAAATCCTCTAAAAATAGTTTTTCCTTTTATTGAAACACCATTATACTTTATTTCAGGTAATGGAATAAAAGGGAATTTCTAATGGCAGAGAAAATATCAGCTGAACATTTATTTACAAACACTCAATTCGGGCTTCAAAGAGTTTATTCGGTTTTAAATAAAACAGACCTTGATGGCGTTTCCTTATCAGACATTGAGGGCGCATACAGCAACCTGGCAACCAGTGACATCCCTTTTGCTCAATATCTTTATCAGAACCTAAACCAGTTTGATTCAGATTCTGATGGTATTATTTCACATGCTGAGATGCAAAAGGAGCTTTCTGCAATCGATAGTGAGGGATTAACTTATAACCAGCTGCTTGCTTTGCAGGAAAATGGTTTAGCTGAAGCAAATTCTGCTCTGGCAAAACTTATAGAACATTTTAAAGAGATTGATATCAACAATGATGGAAAAATAACCACAAAAGAAATAGATGCTTATAATTTAAATGAAGAAATAGATGAAAAAGTAGCGGAATATAAAGAATTCAAAACCAGCAATATTTCAATTTTTTATGCTGATGATGATTCTTCAACCAATACAGATGATGCTAGTATATAATTATGTTTAAAAAATCTAAAAAAATATCTACAGGCATTGATATCTCGTCGGGGGGATTTTCTATAGCAGCTGTCTCTAAAGAAGGCGACCAGTTGAACCTTGAAAATTTTGCATATAATTATTTTGAGCAAAATGTCTTTATGGACGGCATGATAATTAAACCTGAAATTTTCGCTGATGTAGTGAAAAAAACGCTTGATGAAAACAATTTCGACATAAAATCCGTAAATGTAGGCATTGCAAGCAATATAACGTTTTCTAAAATCATAACTCTTCCTGATTTGCCTAGAGAAGAATTAAAATTAATAGCCCAGCAAGAAGCTGCCAGAAGTTTCCCACTTCCGATTGAAGAAATGAATTTTGACTTTGAGATACTGGAAAACACAAGAAGTGACAATAAAGTTGATGTAATTATATGTGCGCTTCCAAAAAAAATCGCAAAAAACGTTGTAGATTCTTTCAGCCTTGCGGGCGTAAATGTTGAGGCTATTGATATTGGATCTTATGCAATGATCAGGACTCTTGCGAATGCAGAAATGATTAATAACCCTAATTTAACTTATGTTTCAGTTTTAGTAGGATATGAAAACACAGATATAAATATTGTAAATAACGGTATGCCCGTTTATTCACACAATATACAGACAGGCAAAAGAAATATACTGGAATCATTGAAGAGGGAATTGCATCTTAATTACTGGGAAGAAGCAGAAACAATGCTTCCAAACCTTAATATTATCGTTTCTGAAACAGACCTTTCCCCTGATTCAGATGTATATAAAGCCTCCAATGCCGCAAAAAATATTTTCATTAATATTGCTTCTGAAATACAAAAGACTGTAAATTTTTATACTTCCCAGAAAGGCGAATCAGCAATGCCGGATAAAATTATTCTGGGTGGAAGCGGTATATGTATTGGAAATATTGATAAGTATCTTTCAAATAAACTAAAAATAGATACAGTGGTGTGTGAAGCTTTAAAAAATATTTCTTATCAAAGCGAATTAAAGGAAAACAGGGCTATTCCGCTTAATGTTCAAGCGCTAACCACAATTATCGGTCTTGCGCTTAAAGGGTTGCAGGATTAAATTTCATTTACATTTCTTCAAATTTGCAGAATTTTTTGTCAACTTTTTTAGTTACAGGATTTATATAATTGTAAGGTAAAAACGTAAGGATAAAAAATATGTTGAACTCAGTTAATTTTGCAAATAGAAGTATGGCTTGTTCACGTGCATTACAGGTTAATTTTAAAGCAAGCCCAGAGAAAGATATAAGATCTTACACAGATAACCCAAGTAATAATCTTCTACTTGAAGATGCGGCTAGAACATTAAATCATATGACACCTACACAGGCTTGTAGAATAACAACTAATATAGTAAAAGAGGATCCCGAAACAATGGCTCTCCTAATGCTTAAACTTGCTGATACAGCTGACAAATTAAAAAAACAATATAAAGATCATTTTTATAAAGGTAGATAGTAGATTGTATGTTTAAAGTCAAGAAACAAGAGCAAAATTTTCTTGATATTTAGCAGCCTAATTTTCATCAAAAGGTGCATTATTGTTTAATATACCAATCGCAAGTACAAGCATTTTTCTCATAACAGCAACCAGAGCAACCATTTTCAATTTACCCTTAGAAAGTAAGCGATGATAGAATTCACTCAGTTGGTGGTTAAACCTTAAGGCACTCATAGCTGGCATGTAAAGGGCTTTTCTTAACCTGTGATTTCCTGTTTTGCAGATTCTGGGTCGTCCATTTACGCTACTTCCTGACTGGAATTGCCTTGGAGCCAATCCTGCATGTGCTATTTGCGCTCTGCTATTGATGCTTTTACCATCCTCAGCGTGTAATTCTGATAATATTTGCCAGGCTGTTCGGTCTCCAATTCCTTTTATACTTTTGAGCAATTTAACCCGATGTTTTAACATTGAACAGGCTTTGATGTGTAGAAGACAGAGCTTATTTGAAGCCAATAATACTAATGGCACTACATACAGGCATACGCAAATCAAATATTTTACAGTTGGAATGGTCTTATGTAAATTTTACACAAAAGTTTATTACAGTATTGAACCCCAAAAATGGAAAAACAAATAAAATACCTATGACAGATACGCTTATACGAACACTAGAACCGTTGCCGAGGACATCCAAGTATGTTTTCCCTAACCCTCTTACGGATAAGCCATATGTTGATATTAGAAAAGCATTTAATCTGGTCTTGAAGTTAGCAGGTATTGAAAACTTAACTTTTCATGCCTTCAGGCACACAGCAGCGACAAGAATGGTAGAAAAAAGAATTGAGCTTGTTACTGTTAAAGACCTTCTTGGACATTCTGAAATTAAAACTACCATGCGGTATGCCCACCCTGTACCAGAAAGAAAATTACAAGCGATACAAGCATTGAATAATTATTAATTATGTTATTTATTGTATAATGATGAACATTAATCAAGGAATCAATTACACAAATATTACACAAAATGTAGATTCCATAAAAAATAACAAATGCTAGAATCCAATAATAACGACATATGCCCACGTAGTTCAGCAGGATAGAACGTCGCCCTCCTAAGGCGGATGTCGCAGGTTCGAATCCTGCCGTGGGTAGTTTTTGCTTTATGGGTTTAAAATCAGCATTGTTAAAGGGTTTTAAAGTTCTAGTTATAGGTTTTTATCCAATTTCATTTGGCGGGAAGCTGGCTAACTCTCGTAAGCGGTGCGGAGTTAAGCCTAATTTTTAAGACTGAGACAAATTGGATAAAATGGATAAAAATCGGATACGAATCGGATAAGAATTGGATACGACCGATTTTTGCGAATCTGCCTCAAGGCTTTAACAACACTAAAACACAGCCATAATTTATTTTTTTTGAGAATATCCGTGTAAATTATCACCCAGATTGAGAAAAGATCTCACCAGGTTTGAGAAAAAGCTAAAAAAATATATAATTTACTATCAAACCTCCGACATTTAGGGGGAAACAATCGCCCCTAAATCCACGTTACGAAACGTGTCCGACTGTTAAGTAATGATAAGCAACTATCAAACCAAATGATAACTTTACCAGTCAGCCAGGGGCTATCATTAAATAAAAAACTCGAATGTGTCTAACAGTAAACTTTTAATCGAAAAGACTTCACTTTCGCACCCAGAGATTTATAATATAGATAACTTTAAAAGCTAAAACGAAAGGAGGCACTGCCTTAAGACAAAAAACAAATAAGTATAGATAAAAATTAGCTTATAAAATATACCTAATAGCTCATAGATATTGGTTTATAGCATACCCATACTACTTCCCCCGTATGTGTCCGGCGCATTGAGGGGGAGGGGGGATAATAACCTCAAAACCAGTCTGGATGTGTATAAATTATCACCCAGTATGAGTGTAAATTGACACCCGAAGTGAGAAAGATTATCAGACGGAATGAGAAAAAACAAAAAAAATGCAGAATAGTTCTCAAACCTCCTGCAGCTAAGAGGGAAGTAATATACCTAAAATCCTTGTAAAGAAACGTGTCTGATTGTTTCATAATGATAAGCAACTATCAAACCAAATGATAATTTTACCAGTCATCCAGGGGCTTAACAAAAATAAAAAACTCAAATGTGTCTGAAAGTAAAACTTACAACCAAAAAGACTCGACTTTTAGCACACCAGAGTTATCATTAGACTAAGTTAAATAAAAAAAGAAAGGAGCCACATCTAGCCCAAGTCACCTCGTTAAAACACACTCAGGACAAGTGATTAAGACTAAAAACACAGTGGAATAGCAGAAATATTTTTGAAGGCCGAAAGGCAACGAGGACGTGCTTTTAAACCATAAAAATTGAATATGTTAAAACTGTCAAAAATGGACATTTTTGGAGGCGAATAACCATGGGAATACATGATATAATTCCAGTTTTTGTCCACTTTTTGTTGTTGTAAATTGACACTGTAAATTGACACCCGAAACGAGAAAAATTATCAGACAGTATGATAAAAAAGCCAAAAAATTATCAAACTCCCCGCAAGAAACTGGGAAATTTTTTGCAATTTTTACACGTTAAGTTTTATATTGTTTTGTTGAGTTTTTTGTTATCTCAAATAATTTTGGCGAGTTGGGTAAATTCATTCAGTGTCTTTTTCTATTATGATATTTGAATATAATAATTTTCTATGGTTGAACACAATGCCTGAAATTAAAAAAGATGAAATACGTGAAGAACGTATTGATATGGAGATAATAGTAGACGCTTATGGTACTGAAGAGCAGGCAATGGGCTGGTATTACTATTTGGAGGATAAAATACAATTTCCTTTTACTGCCCGCTGTATAAAAAATGTTGGCAAATCTCCCTTACGTAAAGGAGAAGAGGTTATTGTTATCAAAATGGCAGATGAAGAAGAATGTTCACACGGAATGTTTGTTGAAATTAATTGGAATAACAGGTCATTTTACATACCGCTTGAACAATTACAGCCGATAAATACTGATGACGAAACCATGGAAGCGGTCGAAGACTGGCATTATTGGATAGCTCGTGGATATGAGTTATAAAATTTTTATGAGAAACTATAAATGGTAATAGAACTTACAGGTATATATTGTGAGTAAAATAACAGCTTCATTTAATCAGGCGTGGCAACAGATTGCGGACTATTGCAAAAAATCCCCATGGAAAGAACGTTTTCAGGAACATGGCGACAATTATCTTGAACTTTTTTGTGAGGAAATGGAGCTTTCGAAGCAGGCTTTTATTAATAAAATAAGCGGCATCAATATGGGACCGGAAACCATGCAGGGAAAGATTTTCGGTATAACTATTGAGACTTTCATAGAAAAAGAATTTGATTCCCCTGAAGACAATGTTGCTGTTGAATATTTAAAACGCAGAAAATGGAAAATGTCCAAAGAGTCGGCAGTTTGCCTTGAAGAGATGAAGGACAGGTGTTTTACCATTTATGAGGTTGTTGATACTAAACCGGGTGAATATTTGATAGTAAAGGATATTTTGCTTGACACAAAGGAAATAAAGGTATTTGAAGAATCAGGCAGCAGGGCATTAAAACCCTTTGACCTTATAATATCAAAGGCATTACAGATAAATGGAGAATATTATTTTACCGGAACAGTTTTTACGCTTGGTCATGATTTTGTGAAATTAATAAAAAAACACGTTCAAAAAGATTTAAAAGAAAAAAATCTTAATTTTAAAAAATATGAAATTGTCCCTAAAGAATTGCTGCCAGCAGCTAATGAAGTTTTGAGAAAATACACTCCTGATTTATTCATTGAAGCAATAAGGTATATGCTTACTCCGATGACTATTGTAAATCCCAACAATGAAGTTATTTCATTTAATAGCTTAAATTATATAATCAAGGACAGGGATAAAGTAATTGAAAAGCTCAATAGTATGCCAGAGTTTGAAAAGGACGATGAGAATAAACTTTTTTGGATTTACACAGAACCAAGGAAGAAAAAATTCTTGCCAATGCAGCAGAAAACCATTTCAGTCGGGGATTTGGAAATTAAAGGCGATAAATTATTGTGCAATACGATGACAAAACCGGCTTCTGAAAGATTGATAAAACTTTTGCAGGAAAATCTCGGCAACCTTGTAAGTATGCCTGTTATTGAACATGAGGATATTTATGATGAAACCCGTAAAAAGAAAAAATCCCCTGCCAAACAGGAGACAGAAGATGATATTCCTGATGAAATAAAACAGGAGGTGCTTCAACAGTATTATGACCAGCATTTAAAAAAATGTCTTGATGAAAAAATACCTGTTTTAAACAATAAAACCCCAAGGCAATGCGCTAAATCTGACCCCAAAAGAGTTATAAAATGGCTTGATATGATGGAAGACAGCGCAAAAAAACAACTTCCAAGCGGAGAATATGATATGAGCTGGGTTTATAAAGAGCTGGGCTTAAAACAAGAAGATTAATTCACTTTAAGCAGCACTTTTTGTACTTTTTACCGCTTCCACAGGGACAAGGATCATTTCTGCCAACTTTTTTATCTTTGAAAACAGGTTCCTGAGCAGTATATTGAGTTCCATTATGATGAAAAAGCTCATTATACCTTGGCTTTGGCGTAGTTCTTTTTTCCCTGAATCCCATAAGGACTTCTACGTCTTCAAGGTCTCCTGTTACGCCAAAACTTACAATTCCTTTTTCAAAAGCCTGCCTAATGACATCTATTGCATTCACAGCCTTTAAATCAGCCAGATATGAAACAGCAAAGCCGTTTAAATCAGGGTAATCTTCTGTTGCCTGTTCAAGATAATCGCTTAAAACCTTAATGCAGTCATCTTTTAACTCCGGATTTTTTTGAGCAGTGCATTTAAGGCTGTCTGCAATAGTAATCCTTCCCATTTCAGGCTTTGAATTGTCAAAAAGATAATCCCTTAACGGCTCGATTGCATCTTTTCCAATCATGGCAAATACTTCGGGAATTTCTTCATGTTCCCAGTCAGTGTATTTATCATCATCAAAACGGGCTGTTAATGGAATAACAGCTTCTTTTGCCCTGAGCTGCCCCAGTGCTCTCCATGCATGAGCCTGTCCCCAGCATTTAATGTCGTCTTCAGAATCAAAACCGTATTCTTCATCATTAAGAAGTTCGGTTAATTCTGGTATATCCTGTGCAGTTATTCCTAAATCTTTGTAACTTAGCCAATTTTTAGTGTCTGGCTCTCCTAATTCAGTTAATTTCATTATATTTTCACTGTATTTCATAGATAAAACTCCTTTTTCTATAGATAGAAATTTATCAGGACTGTATTTTTTCATTTCTTTGGATAATTCCCTGTGGTTTGGCAGTAGTGTACCAAGAAAATCGTAAAATTTTGAACTGTGGTTCTTTTCTTTAATATGAGCAAGCTCATGAAGAATGATATAGTCGATAAGCTCTTTGGGAAGGCGGATAAGATGAACATTTAGCTTTATTCGGTTGTCCTGCATACACATTCCCCAGTGCCTTTTAACATCAACAAGGGTAAATCCGTTATATTTCAGTCCGGTTTTTTTTGACCAATAATCAAGCCTCTGGGATAAATACTCTCGGCCTTCGATTTTTAATGCCATACCTATGCTTTTTCGGATGCATTTCTGGACAAAATCATCGGCTATGCCCCAGTTTTCATAATAATAAATATTCACAATGTTATTTCTAATCTTCGTTTCAAAGCATTCCCTGTAGTGAGTGTGGAATTTCAGGGTGTGTTTTTCGGTTCTAAAGTTTGTATTCTCATCAATAATTTCTTTTTTGATTTCTTTTTTTCGGGCAATTTCAAGATGTTCCTTTATCCACTCTTTTTGCTCTTTTATGAACTTTTCAGCGTGTTGGAAATCGGCATTAACAGGCATAGAAACCCATACAATACCTGGAGGCTTTATTTTTAGCCTTATATTCTTATTCCGACAGTTTTTTTCTATTTTAATTTCGCCTATATCCAGTAAAGTGAGGGTTTTTGATTTTATATTTTTCGATTCCAGCAATACCATTAAATATTATTCCTTATATGTTTTTTCCAGATCAGCGTATAGCCTTTCATAAAGCTCATCAAAAGATTTATTTTCCAGCACTTTTTTATTTTTCTCGTCCTTTATGTAATAAAGAGTCCAGCTTTCTGCTTTAGGATTATATCTAAAAGTAGCGAAAGGCTGCCCCAGCCATAAATCAAATAATTCTGTTACACGACCATGAATAAGTATGACTTCATTCCCTTCAATTTTAAGTTTAAATTCAAAGCCTTTTTCTTTATCTTCTTTTTGAACATATTTGTTTAATTCAGGTTCTTTTGATTTGATATATGTTTTAAAATCCTTTGGGATAGCCAAGATTCTATTCCTCTTAGGGTGTTTTGTGAGTTTATAGTTTCAGTTTAACATAATAACAGTTCCGTCTTCATAACAATCGAATACCATAGAACCTTGCCAGACCGTAGAAAATACATAGTTACTATACTGTCTGTACTTGTTAGATGCATCAGTTTCTGGTTTTTTTCCAACTGAAACAACAGTAACAAAAGGATTTATTGTTTTAACAGCTTCTTGATGATATCCGGAATCACGACCATGATGTGAAGCTTTTAAAATAGTTGCATTTGCAATTTCATCTTTATAATTTTCAACAATATGATTCCAACTCTCATTTTCTGCATCTCCACCCAAAATAATTTTGCTTAAACCATGGTTGACAGATAAAACATAGCTTATCAAATTAGGAGAATTTGTTTCATTTGCTTTATTTATAATGTTTAAATTAGGACATAATACCCGAATATTGTCGTTTAAAAAGCTGCAATTAAGAACATCTTTCTCCTTACTTCTTATCCAGCAAGGATAAAACATTCTATTGCAATTTTGCCTTAATAGATTAAAAGCGTAAAGATCTAATATTTGGTTTTGATTACATTTTGAATAATCAAACATTTGCCACCACAAGGCTTACTGGTTTTAGCCCATTTTTCAATGTAAGTGTTTAGTACCTCTGATAATTTTACTTTAATAACAGGTATTTCCATCCGAATATCAGGAAATTTAAGAAAAACATAGCGATTGCAACATTTAGTCTTTATTATTCCATAGTTTAAAAACTCCTTAAGATATGCCTTT
>MFRL01000023.1:2577-8106 GCA_001784565.1 Candidatus Melainabacteria bacterium GWF2_37_15 | reverse complement strand
AATCGATATCAGTGGAATAAAAATAAAATGTCCCCTATCCAGTATAAACAATATTTACTTGCTTCTTAATTGTCCGAAGCCTGGGGTACAGTTCACTGCCAGATATCGTAAAATTTGCTTCCGGGTGCTTCCTTCTTCTTCCGACTTCACCGAAAATCACAAAAATAGTTACCATTTAACGTTTTTGGCAAAAAATGGAAGTTTTTGCCCAAACCACAAAAAACCGCACCCCTTAAAAGGAAAGTCCAAAACAATGATATAACAATGTAAAATGACAACAACCTTTCGGTTATTAGCCGAAAGGTTCTAAATTTTCTTCAGCGCATTTCATCCTCTGGATGAAAAATGCGGCTTTGAAAATTCCGGTAGAATTTTCGAAGCCGCAAAAATTTAAGCAGCTTTGTTTAAACAGCATTTTTTATATTTCTTACCACTACCACAGGGACAAGGCTCATTTCTTCCAATTTTTTTCGTCTCCCTTTGATATGGTAGTTCCCTATAAATCGGTTCATAATAACTTTTCATATAATTTGGCCTTGGCGTGCTTCTTTCTTGCCTTAGACCTAGCTCTAACTCAACATCCTCTAAATCCCCTTGAATAGAATAATCAATAATATCCCTATCATAAGCGTCACGAATGGCATTGATTTCGTTTACTGCCTCTAAATCAACTAAAAAAGAGGCAACAAAGCCATTTAAAGTCATAACTTCATCTGTAGATTGAGTTAAAAAATCTGATAATATTTCTATACACTTCTGCCTTTTATCTGGATTATACTCAGCAATTTGTTCCAATCCATGAGCTGCAGTAATTCTCGGGTATTCCTCTTTTGAAGAATTATAAAGATATGATTTTAAAGGTTTTATCCCTTCTTCCCCTATCATCCCAAAAACTTTCGGGAATTCATCTGTAACCCAGTCACTATCTTCATATTCTTCATTATCTAATAATTTTATTAAATGAGGAATCGCTTCTTTAGCTTTTAATTGAGCAAGAGCACGCCAAGCATGTAAAGATGCCCATACTTCTGGTAAATCAGAATCTTGGAAATACAAATCCATATCAGTGAGTAATTCTATTAATTGGGGAATATCTTTCTGCGTAATATCCAGAGTGGAATAATCTATCCAATCTTCTTGAGATGGGCTTGTATCTCTTGGATCTCCAAGTTTAATTAAATCGCTGACTGGTTTTGTGTACTTCATATAAATTCCTCATTTTAAAAATAATAATAAATTGAACAATACAGGAATTCATTAATATAATAGAGGAAATTACTGTGGAGTTTTCGAGACCGCCAAAATTTTCAGCCGTACATAAGAGCTTTAAATTATGGTTTAAATATTTTCACGCCGATTAAAAGTTTTAAAAATTAATTGCCTGATTTTTAGATTACATGTGGTTTTTAGCGATTTATATAAAATATTTTTTACTGCACCTATGCGATTTTTACCGTCTCAAATCGCAAGATATCGTAAAATTTGCTTCCGGGTGCTTCCTTCTTCTTCCGACTTCGCCAAAAATCCCCCAAAAAATTACCATTTTGCGTTTTTCGCAACACCTTTAAAGTTAAAAGGTTTCAGCGATTTAACAAATTTTTTAATGGTAAAAAAACGGTAAAAAGCGGTAATTTTTGGTAAAAAATGGAAGGTTTTGCCCAAACTACAAAAAGCCGTAAAAATCAATGTATGACTGAATTTCAAGGATGCTTCCGACTTCCAAATTACCAGAAAAAATATAAATATAATTGGGATATAAAAAATTAGAACTCGCAAAACCTTATGAAATGCGAGTTTTAAGTCTTAAAAAATAAAAGCTCCCTTTGATAGACACGATTAGAACTTTTTCATCCGATGATGTAACCATTGCTATCATAAAAGACATTCTCAATGCAGCTTAAATTTTGAAGTAAAAACCTACCAGCAAAGAAGATGACACAATTTATTTTAGAGGCATAAAATAAATTAAATTTAATTTATTAAAAAATGGATAAAATCACAAAAGAACAGAGAAGCCTTACAATGAAAGCTGTTAAAAGCAGTAAGACTTCCCTTGAAAATAAAGTTACAAGCGCACTTTTTCAAAAAGGTGTTAGATTCAGAAAAAATGAACGGTCTTTAAAAGGGACACCTGATATTTCTATTAAAAAATATCGGATTGTGATTTTTATACTGGATACTGGCAATCATATACTTCTATTTATAAAATCTTCAAACAAAGGTCATTAGATGCAGGAATACAAGATTTTTCTCCTCATAAATACAGGCATTTATCTGTTTATCTGGCATTACAAAAATGTAGGAACGGATTAGAAATAAAAGCAGTAAGCCAACATTTCGGGCATGAAGATGTAAGGACAGCGTTGGAGGTCTATTCAAATTTATCATCCATACAATTATCCGAAACTTTAGATAAAATAGATAAAAATAATAAAGAAGAATTGAGTGAAGAGGAGATGGAACTGGCTGTTAAGCTTATAAACCAAGTTAAAGGTAAAAAGTAAAATATAGTTCTGCTTATTAAGACTGAGAAAAGTTTATTATAAAATTATATAATCAGGAAGAAGTCAAGACTTAGTAAACAGAAGAACTTTCGAAAGGGTTCAGGCTATGCTGGATAAGAATAATAAGCCGGTAGGTAGAAAATAAATGCAGACCATACAAATATCTTTTAAGTCACTTGTTGCGATTTATTTTGAAATTTTTGAAGAGTTAATACCGCAAGTTGATATAATTTTAAGAATAATTTTAAGAAAAATTTTATCTAATATAGAATCCGCAAATTTACTTATAGAGCAGGGGGTTGCAAGAGAAGCGAAAATTTTATTAAGAAGTTCAACTGAAAGCGTTGTTTTATTTTGCTATTTAGTTCAATTTCCTGATAAAAAAGATGAATATATAAAAGATAGTCAATTACTAGGTTTTAAAAACAATTTTATGGTATATAAAAATTTTAAAAATTATCAGGATAATCCTATTTTTAAGGAAGAAGTAGCTAAATTTTCCCTAGAAAAATTAAAAGAAGAACATGAAAATATTTTTGAAGATTTACATCCTGATAATAAAGAAAAAATTTTAAAAGAAATTAATTGTGAAAATTATGAATTAAACGATAAAACTTTAGACAAATTAGACAAATTTTTTAGATATAAACCATTTTTTATGGATTTAGAAAAAATGTACAGGGAATTAGTGGAATTTAAAAATTTATCTATGCAATTAAGAGAGCTACTTTTTACTTTTTATAATGAGGATTCTCAAATTGCGCATGGAAGATTTCAAGACTGGACAGATAAAAAGCTTAATGAAATCGATATTTCTACTGCAGATATGTTAATTAGTCGTTTTGCTAGAATATTTGTCCTCCCTATAATAGCCTGTCAGGAAATTGAAATAAATGTAAGCCAAGAAAAAATGATTAAATTACAGCAAGAAATAAATAATTTAAGAGGTAGTATAGGTGAATAAAAGAGCCGTATTATACGCAAGAGTATCAAGCAAAGAGCAGGAAAAGGAAGGGTTCTCAATCCCCGCACAAATACGCCTGTTAAAAGAATATGCTTTAAAGAATCAAATACAGATTGTGCAGGAATTTTCTGAAGCAGAAACGGCTAAAACATCGGGCAGAAACAAATTTGAAGAAATGCTTAAATACCTGAAAAAGAATAAATCAGTTAAAATTATTCTGGTAGAAAAGACTGACCGCTTATATAGGAACTTTAAGGATTATGTAACCCTTGAGGACTTGGACTTAGAGGTTCACTTGGTTAAAGAAGGTGAGGTTTTAAGCAAAAATTCAAAATCCAGTGAAAAGTTAATGCATGGTTTAAAAGTTCTGATAGCAAAGAATTATATTGATAACTTAAAAGAAGAAACCTCAAAAGGAATGCAGGAAAAGGCAGAACAAGGCATTTATCCTTCAGTAGCCCCTTGTGGCTATTTAAACATAACAAGAGATGACGGAAAAAAAGTAATAGCAGTGGATTTTGCAAAAGCCCCATTCATAAAAAGAATGTTTGAACTATACGCTACAGGTGGTTATTCCATAAATAGTTTACGGGATAAAATCATTGAAGAAGGTTTTGCTTATGGAAAAAGTGGAAATCCGATACACAGAAGCAAAGTAGAGCATATTTTAAAAAACATCTTTTATACGGGTTCCTTTGAATGGAAGGGTAAAATATATGATAATGCTCAGCATGACGCCATTATCAGTAAAAAACTTTATTATAAAGTTCAGGAAAAATTAAGAGATCCTCGAAAATCCAAAAGCAGGAAAGGCGAATTTGCTTTTACAAACATGATTAAATGTGGAATTTGCAGATGTTACCTGACGGCAGAAATAAAAAAAGAAAAATATATTTACTATCATTGCACAGGTAATAAGGGAAAATGCGGACAAAAATGGATAACAGAGGAAGCTATAAGTAATACTTTTCAGGATTTACTTTTAGATATCCAGCTTAAACAGAAAGAAGTAAACGTAATTAAAGAAGGATTAATAGTTTTACATAAACAAAAAATGGAATATCAGAATATAACTACTGAACAGATACAGAGAAACCTTAAAAAGATTCAAGACAGGATTGATAATTGTTATATTGATAAACTGGAAGGAACAATATCACAGGACTTCTGGAAAACACAAACTGACAAGTGGCAAAGGGAAAAGGATGAATTAATGATAAAATTGGAAGCTCTACAAAAAGCGGACAAGGAATATTTCCAATTTTCCAGTTTAATATTAGAACTTTGCAAAAACGCTTACGACCTGTATTTTAGACAGTCAGCCGAAGAAAAGAGAAAGTTGTTAAATTTGCTGTGTTCGAACTTTTCGTATAAAGACGGAAAACTAGATATAGTCTTAAATTCACCCTTCCATGAGATACTTTTAGCAAATCAGGATAAATCAGCCGAAATCATACAACTGAAAAGGGATACAGGCGTTGAACCAATATCCCTTAATAAAAAATGGCTCCCCGGGTAAGATTCGAACTTACAACCCTTCGGTTAACAGCCGAATGCTCTGCCATTGAGCTACCGGGGAACGTTATTTGTAATGTGTATTGATTATAACAACAAGTTTTTTGAGTGTAAAGTGAAATTTATACTTTAAAAGTATTGAATTTATGATGAAAATTTGAATAAATCTGATAAACTTAACAAAATTACAATAATTATATTTTGGCTATTATTTAATGCCATCTATCTTTATTAAAACAGTTATTAATTTGTATTAAGTTTTGTTACCAAAATTAGAAAAGACCCAAAAAATATGCTATTATGTTATCAGAATAAGTGTTAATAATACTCTTAATTTATATTTATTAACATAATGATTATATATAACAAAACCGATGTTTTTCAAAGCTTTTTTATAAAACTTAACATTCAGGACATAATTTAGCAATTTTAAATAAAGAGTTGTTTTATATTAAATGGAAGGTTATTTTGTACTGAACAGGACACAAAAAGCTGAGCTAAAACGGTGATTAGTTAAGGTAGAAGGAATGCCGGAGGAATTAAGTA
>MFRL01000023.1:2021-2415 GCA_001784565.1 Candidatus Melainabacteria bacterium GWF2_37_15 | reverse complement strand
GTAAGACTTTATGCCGCAAGAGCACTTGGCGAATTAGGTGATGCGGAAGCAGTTACTCCTTTAATAGAATCTTTAAGAGAAGACAGAAACGTAGACGTAAGAGTACGTGCAGCTCGTGCACTAGGAAGACTCGGCGGTGGCGAAGTCGTTACCCCGTTAGTTGAAGCTCTTAATGATGAAAACAGTCAAGTCTGCATTACTTCTACAGATGCCCTTATAGAAATCGGCGATATAGCAGTTGATGCCCTGATTTCCTCATTAACTCACGAAAAAGTAAACGTACGTTGTGACGCTACCAGAGCTCTTGGCGAACTCGGCGACAAAAAAGCAGTTGAGCATGTAATTGGAATACTTAAAGACGAGTGGGTAAATGTAAGAATTTACGCAGTTACAT
>MFRL01000023.1:1157-1996 GCA_001784565.1 Candidatus Melainabacteria bacterium GWF2_37_15 | reverse complement strand
AGCAGTTCCTGCACTTATTGAAGTATTACAGAATGAGTCAGAAAACGAACTCGTTAGAGCAGGCGCAGCAGCAGCACTTGGCGTACTTAGAGATCAAAGAGCGTTATTACCACTTAGAGAACTTATCATGAGAGCTGAAGAATTAGGCGAACTTGAAGATACAGCGCTTAAAGCGTTCAAAAAAATAATGGCAGCTAATTGGCAGAATGTGCCAGGCGCTATAAACAAGAAAAATATTCTTAGTAAATAAGAAATAAATTAGTTTAAACATAGAAATTGCCCCTGAGAACAGTCTTTTCGGGGGCAATTTTTTTTGTAATAGCAAATAAATGATTGTTTTTTATTTTTTTGGGGTGGCCGCCGCAGGCGGCCACCCCTCAATCAGAAATAGTAAAAAAACAAATTTATCAGTCTTAAAGTGACCAATACCAAGTTTTTTACTCTACTCTGCATGATGTTAAGTTTTGTAAAATTTATTATATTATTTGTTGAATAAAATCCTATTTTTTGAAAAATCCTTCCATTTTTTTTACTTTTTGAATCTAAAGTGGAAAGAATCATATTTTACCCTTCCATATTTTTTATGAGCTATTAAAAAAATGGCAGGTTTTTCCCTGAAAATGCCCAGTTTTACTTAACTTAATAATTGTTGCCTCTACACTTAACTAGAATGAATTCATGCTTTATAGTGAATTTTATGTTGATGAATTTAAAAAATAAACAGAACACCCAGAATACAAACCAACAGCAGCAGCAGAAGCAGCAGATTTTGGTTTGCAGGTTGCATTTTTAATTAATTTTTAAAGTAGAAGTACAAAAGCCTGTAAACCAAAAAGAAA
>MFRL01000023.1:887-1029 GCA_001784565.1 Candidatus Melainabacteria bacterium GWF2_37_15 | reverse complement strand
CTTAAAAACGCCGTCCTTATTGGGACAATGCTGGCAGGCCTTGCATTTACACTGCCGGTTAACGCAGAAAGCATTGCTTTAAGCGACCTCAGCACCACAAAAAACCAGTCTGAAAAAGCAAAGGTTGAAGTAAACAAAAAGG
>MFRL01000023.1:535-797 GCA_001784565.1 Candidatus Melainabacteria bacterium GWF2_37_15 | reverse complement strand
ACGAAAATAACAAAAAGCTCTGGGGCTATAATTACGGGGAAGATCTAAAACTTTCCGGCGCTGTACAGGCAGCTTATTATGGAAACTTTCATTCGGGTGAGCCTTCAACGCCCTCTAATTTCAGCTTGCCATATAGCGAAGTCAGGCTGAGCGGCAAGCTTACCGAGCATGTCGGATTTACAGCACTGGCAGTACCTACCAGAAATTTTGACTCAGGTGGTCACATACTGGATGATTTATACATAAGCACAGATATAATACC
>MFRL01000023.1:0-519 GCA_001784565.1 Candidatus Melainabacteria bacterium GWF2_37_15 | reverse complement strand
GCAAATCTGGATGCCATTTGGTCTGGAAGCCCCAATGTATCCAACAGATATTGATTTTATTGAGTATTCGCAAATATCAAGAAATCTTGGCCAGGGCCTGGATACCGGAACTCATATTATTGGGAATTTAGGATTTGTTAACTACACAGTAGGTGCATATAACGGTACAGGCTCGGCTTCTACTGATAATAACCATGGGCTGGGATATGCCTCACAGGTTAACTTTAAGCCATTTTATAAAAACCCCAAGTATGGTGACCTGGTTATTGGAGGAAGCCACCTTGTAAGCAAAAACGCTACAAATAACCTTGATGGAATAGGCGGACATATAAGCTATGACATAGGTAAATTTGGCGTTAACTTTGAATACATGAATGTGGACGGGATAAATGGGTCTGCAATGAGCAAAGGAGAAGGTCTATATACTGATTTGCAATACAGGTTTAATGACAAACTTACCCTGTTAACAAGGTTTGATCATTTCAATCCTGAAATATCAACTGAAAATAATGAAAGCAC
>MFRL01000022.1:1267-7813 GCA_001784565.1 Candidatus Melainabacteria bacterium GWF2_37_15 | reverse complement strand
AGGAGGGCGATTTAATGCCTAAGTTGACGACATTGGCCTTCGCCTACCCCACCTGCTAATGAAAAGCCGCGCAAAGCGCGGCTTTTCATTAAAATTATTTGCTTTAGATATTATGATTCAATATATTCTTTTAATTTCTTGCTTCTGTTTGGATGCCTGAGCTTTCTGAGTGCTTTAGCCTCAATTTGTCTGATTCTTTCCCTGGTTACGCCGAAAAGCTGGCCTACTTCTTCCAGGGTTCTTTGCCTTCCGTCATCCATTCCAAACCTTAGCCTTAAAACATCACGCTCTCTAGGTGAAAGACTTCTTAGTACTTCTGCAAGGTCTTCCCTGAGGAGTTCATGCGCCACTGTCATCACAGGAGCATCAGCTTCTTTATCTTCGATAAAATCACCGAGTCTACTGTCTTCTTCTTTGCCTATCGGTGTTTCCAGGGAAAGCGGTTCCTGCGCTACTTTGATGATTTCTCTTAGTTTGTTAAGTGAAATCCCCATAGCTGTAGCTATTTCTTCTTCTTTTGGCTTGCGGCTCAGATCCTGGGCAAGTTTTCTGGTAATTTTCTTGAGCTTGTTAATAGTTTCCACCATATGCACAGGGATTCTGATAGTTCTTGCCTGGTCTGCAATAGCTCTTGTGATTGCCTGTCTTATCCACCAGGTAGCATAGGTGCTGAATTTGTAACCTCTTTCATGGTCAAATTTTTCAGCAGCTCTTATCAATCCAAGGTTTCCTTCCTGGATGAGGTCAAGGAAGAGCATGCCTCTGCCAACATATTTCTTTGCTATGCTTACGACCAGCCTTAAATTTGCCTGTACGAGCTTACGTTTTGCTATTTGTCCGGCATTTCCGCCGGTTACTATTTTTCTTGCCAGATCAATTTCTTCATCAGCGGTTAAAAGCTGTATCCTGCCGATTTCCCTGAGGTACATTCTTACGGGATCATCCATAGGTACGCCTTTAGGCGGCGTAAGATCAATGCCTTCTACATCATCAACATCATCATCAGCTTCATCATCTTTAATATCGACATCAGTCTCTTCTTCGATATCAAGGATGCCTACAGCTCCTGATTTGAAAAGGCTTCCAATCTGATTGCTATCTGTATCGTCTTCACCCACAAGGATTTCGTCAATACTTGTCCTGCTACCGGTTTTGTTAAACTTCTTATCCATAACTTTATTATAACCTTCTTTCACTTATAAGTTCTTTTACCTTTTGCTGATGGAGTTCTGAAGACGTATCATCGTTGTTATCCGCATAGTAACTTGCTCTTAGCTGTTTCTGCCGTTCGGAAACCTGATAGGTTTTCAGATATAATATATGATCCGTTAAATATTGTTCAAGTAATTCAAAGTTTAAATCTTTTTTATCCTCAACTCTGTAAATCAAATCAGTTAAAACTTTTTTCGCCTCTTCGTTCTCTGCAAGTTTGTTTAAAAGTTCCTTAAAAAGTTTGTCAGAGTCATTAAATTCATCTATAATCTCGTCTATGTGTTTTTTAATAAGGTTTAAGTGAGTGTCAGATAGCTCTACCTCCTTAATATAATTATTAATACATAAAGGTGCAAATTTTTCATTATTTAAGAAATATAAACTTAGCAAATTCTTTTGTGCCAATACGTATTTTTCCTCTTGGTTTTTGAATAATAGCCCGTTTTTATTAGCCTGGGGGTAGGTAACTTTTTGTAAATTTTTTCTTACCTCTATATTCAGGGACTCTTCATCTATGCTCAGCCTGCCTGCAACCAATTTGATATATTCATTCCTGATAATGGAATTCCTGATTTCTGAGAGAAGTGGAATAACTTCTTTGCCTAACTTTGCCTTATCCTGAGGCGAGGATATTTTTTCATTTAAATTAATTATCCTATTTATTTGATAATCTATCAAAAGCGGTGCTGAGTTTATTAATTCTTTATATGCTTCAGCGCCATGCTCCCTCAAAAATTCATCAGGGTCTTTGCCGGTATTTGTGGTTATAACCCTTATTTCACAGGCGGTTCTGTCCTGTTTTACGGTAGAATCAGCAAAATTTTCGTCAAAATGCCTTATTTCGCCCAACCCGGAAAATGCTGATTTAATTATCTCAGCGCCACGGTTTGTTGCATTAACCCCTGCCTCATCAGAATCAAATGCCAAATAAATTCTTCTCGACTCCGAATACCTCGCAACAATCCTAATATGCTGCTCTGTTAGTGCTGTGCCCAACGTGGCAACCACGTTTGCCAAACCGTGACTGTGTGCTGAAATAACATCAAAATAACCTTCCATTAATATTACGCTATCAAGCTCTTTAATGGAATCCTTCGCCTGATACAGGCCAAATAGGCTCCTGCTTTTATTAAAAACCGGGGATTCAGGTGAATTTAAGTATTTAGGCCCCTGGGAATCTGCCATGGCTCTTGCGCCAAATGCAATGAAGTTTCCTTTTTCATCCTGGATTGGGATTATTATGCGGTTCTTAAATGATAATAACCCTATTTTTTGCAGAATATCCTTATCATATTTTTTTATTAGCTCATCTGCGCTGACTGGAGCGAATCCAAGACTGAATTCTTCAATTATAGTCTCATTTATACCTCTTTTTAAGAGATAATTTTTTGCTTCCTTATTTTCAAGAAGCATTTTTTTATAAAATTCAGCTGCATATTTATTAATTTCTAAAATTTGTTTTTTATATTCTGAACTTTCAGAAGTTACGCCTGCTTCCGGCAGCTCTATGTTGAATTTCTGGGCAAGCATAACCATTGTTTCCCAGAAAGAAGTATTGTTTACTTTCATCAGGAAAGAAATGGAATCCCCGCCTTCGCCGCATCCGAAGCATTTATAAATGCCTTTTTCTGCATTAACAGAGAAAGACGGGGTTTTTTCCTTGTGGAAAGGACATAATCCCCAGTAATTTCGGCCTGATTTTTTCAGGACTATGTGCTCTGATACTGTCTCAATAATATCAAGGCGATTCTTTATTTCCTCTACAGCATTATCTGTGGATTGTTTTTTTAATAAAGCACGGTCCATTTTTTTTCCATTGAAATTTGAATCCATATGTATAAAGTTAAAACAAAAAAAAGATTAACTTCAATTAGAAAAAAATTTTAATGAACGTTACAATTCGTAATATCCTGCCAGGAACGGGGCATAAACTTATTCATATAATCAGCCATTGCAAACCTGTCAGTCATCCCGGCTATATAATCAGCTACAAGTCGCTCCTTTTTATCATCTGAATCTTTTTTTATAAGGTGAAAGTGTTCCACATAGAAATAAAACAGGTCACGGATTATCTTCCTGGCTTTATTTTCTTCGGTTTTAGCGGGAGAATCAGTATAAATATGTGTAAACATCCAATTTCTCAGCACATTATTCATCGCATTATCGCATTCGTAAGACATTTCGATAGAGTTTTCACTGTTCCTTATTATATCTTTAATTATAAAGGCAATGCGTTCACTCTTGCCCTTTCCCAACACATTAACGGCATACTCAGGCAACTCATTTTCCTTTATAAGTCCTGCTCTTTCGGCATCATCTATGTCATGATTCAGGTAAGCTATTCTGTCAGCGACTTTTACGATCTGGCCTTCCATTGTAAATGGCTTGCCGAACCCTGTATGGTTAAGGATCCCATCCCGTGTTTCTTCAGTTAAGTTAAGAGGTTCCAGAGAGTCAACAACACGTAAGCTTTGCTCATTATGCTTAAATCCATTATCAAGTAGCTCATTCAACACATATTCGCCTGAATGTCCGAAGGGAGTATGGCCAAGGTCATGCCCCAGCGCAATTGCTTCAGTTAAATCCTCATTAAGCCGCAGAGCACGGGCTATTGTTCGTGCAATTTGTGAAACTTCAAGCGTATGGGTCATTCTTGTCCTGTAATGGTCACCTAGAGGGGAAAGGAATACCTGAGTTTTATGTTTTAATCTTCTAAATGCTTTGCTGTGTAAAATTCTATCCCGATCTCTCTGGAATTCGGTTCTTATAGGGCAGGGTTGTTCGGGATTTTTTCTGCCGAGAGACTTGGAGCTCTTTGCGGCATGTTCGCTCAAGCAGAGCTGTTCCAGTTCGAGTTGTTGTTTTTTTATATTATTGAGGTCGTGTTGCATTATTTTAAAAATCCTTGATTATCTTTTTCTTTGTACCATCGCTTTTTCCAGCTCAGGGTGTGTTTCTCTTACGTTAGCGTCTTTTTTCATTAATTCATATACACTCGGTAAATCCCTGTAAATGTAGGAATTTGAAGGAATAACAGAGTCTATTTTTTCCATATTACCGTAAAAATTATTGTATAAAGGCAAATATTTGTGCTCGTCCTTTAATAAAGAAAGAAGTACATCTTTACTTTTCCCTACTATCTCTTCGGACGTAAGATCTTTATCATTTATGATTCTGTTGGCAATATTATAACCAATCATTGATACCCCCATTTCTTCCTCAATAGAATTGTCTATTTTTCCTGTCATTGTGGCTTTTACTGCGTGACCTATCTCATGAATTAATGTTGAAAGTGCGTGTATCCTTTCTGTGCTGTAAACGTTGTTTTCATAAAATAATTGCACACTTTTTTCTTCAATAAATATATCAATTTTTTCATTCAGGCTAAATTTTATAGGAATAAATCCATAAAGGTAATAAGTATATTGCTGTTTACTGTTATAAACGTAAGATTTTACCGGTGAACTTGAAACTGTAATCTTTATCTTTTTTTTCATAATTCTTTCCAGCAAAATCCTGCCCTGTTCGTCATTCCAAACCAGCCCAATCATTTTATAAGTTTTTTCCTGTGTATCAGGTGAAAAAGTATTTTTAAATATGATTAGTTTATGCAATTTTTCAGGGATGCCGATATTAGGTGATGTATTCGATATTTTTTGGTTTATAGCCTGGTGAGATCGCTTTTCATTTAAGAAATGCATAGCGTATTCTTTATTAGTAAGCGCATACCTGTCGTCAGGGGTGTTTTGGAGGATTTTGCCATAGACAATATTGGCATATTCATATTGGTCAGCCTTAAGAAAAGTTTGTGCAATCTCATGAAGAACGTCATCTTTTGTTTTAAAACTAAGGGATTTTTTAAAATAAACTTCAGCTTCATTAAATTTTTGTATGGAATAAAAATCCCTGGCTAAAATTGCGCTTGCGATTGCCAGATTTGATCTTACGTTTTCATCATTGGGGTTGATTATATGAGCTTTTTCAATAACCTGATAAGCTTTATCGAACAAGCAATTTTGTTCATAAAGGTGATATAAAAACAGGTAATATTGAGTATTTTTAGAATCAAGGCTGATGGCTTTATTTATATTTTCTATTGACTTATCTATTTTGTTAGAATTTTTATAAGCTAGTGCGGTATTATAGTAGATATTTGGATCGCTAGGAATCCATTTTTTCATTTGCTCAAAGCATTCTGCTGCTTTAACAAAGTTACCGGAATTAAAATATTTAAGGGCATTTGAGCTGTAATATTGGAAATTATTAGCTAATGCTTCAAGGTTGAAGCTGAAAATCAGAATAAATAAGCAAATTTTACATATAAATAATTTTTTTAACATAAAAATGACAAGGGTGCGCATTGCGCACCCTTTAATTCCTCAACTACTTCCTAACCGTACTTAAACGTAACTCCATGGCCAGCTTTTGGATACTTCCAATCCAAAGACCGTGCCGGACATACAACCCTGCATGCCCCGCATTCCAAGCAGTTCTCAAAACCGACTAGCAGTTTGTTCTGCTCTTTATCCCATTCATACACATTCGCCGGGCAGCAATAAGTACATGGCCTGTCCTTGCATACTTTGCAGTCGGACTGCGTGGGGTTGAGGTGGGTAGCCTCGTCGCATTTGTACTTAACAGTAAATAATTTATCGTCTATATGTTCAGGTACGCCTTTTTTTTCATTTATATCGCTCATTTCAGTAATATTCCTCCTGCTAAATTAGCTAATTTAATGCCGTCGAACATCATTTTAGGTATTGACCTCTGTTTTATCACGTCGCCAATAAAGCGCTGGTATTTGATTTTCTTTGGAATGCCGTCAACAGTAGTAAACTGGTTCATAAATTCGTTAATTTTTGAAGGATAGAAGCCCAGTAATGTTTTAGCGTTGCCTTCGAGCACGCCCATTACATCTTTATAGCTCTTTAAATCCTTCATTACATAGCTTTCATCCAACTTTTTGCGATAAAGTGAAAGCATATTGGCTGAAGAGTCGTTCTTGTCAATAGCCTGAATAGCTGTTTCCGCTGCAAATTTTCCGCTCATCATAGCAAGGTTTGTACCTTCCCAGTGAACGTTATTAACAAGCATAGCAGCATCGCCAACTATCATCACTCCATCCTTATAAAGCGGCGGCATTGCCTTGTATCCGCCTTCCGGGATGAGGTGGGCTGAATACTCAAGAAGCTCTCCGCCATCAACCAGAGGTTTAATGACCGGGTGTTTTTTGAGTTCGTTTAACAAGTCATAAGGCTTGGTTTTTGCATGTTTTAAATCCTCAATAGTGACTCCAAGACCTACAACAACGGAATCCAAATTTATATATACATA
>MFRL01000022.1:0-1235 GCA_001784565.1 Candidatus Melainabacteria bacterium GWF2_37_15 | reverse complement strand
CGAGGATTGTGTAAATTACGCCTTCATTTCCTTCCAGGTTAAATTTATCCTGAATTCTTTCTTTAGGCATAGAAATAACTTCTTTTATACCTACAGCAACGTGTTCAGGCTTAAGTTCAGGCAATCCCCAGGCCTGTCTTGCGAGCATGGAGTTTACGCCGTCAGCGACTATTGTTACTTTAGCGTAAAATTCTTCCTGTTCTGTTCTTACCCCGACTATTTTGCCGTCTTCTGTTATTAATTCCGTAACCAGTGTTTCAGGAACTATGAATGCACCAGCGGCTTCGGCCTGTTCTGCGCACCATCTGTCCCATTTTGCCCTGATAACTGTGAAACTGTTGTAATGTCCTTCTTCTGAATGTTCGCCGTTTTTGTAGCCAATAACAGTGCCATCTTTATCGCCTAACAATGCGTATTTATGTTCTACGTTGTTTCTTTCGACCGGCGCGGTTTTCCAGAATTCCGGGAATATTTCTGCTACAGGCTGGGCATATATTGCTCCGCCGAACATGTTCTTGCTACCGGGGAAATCGCCTCTTTCAAGTACCACAACTTCTTTACCGGCTCTGGCGAGGGTTATTGCAGCAGCTATTCCAGCAGGGCCTGCACCCACTATGACCGCATCAACTATCTCTCTTTCCACTATAATTCTCCTATTTTCCCATATATAATATTTATCAATAAGAATTTATCATAAAAATGATATTTGGCATAATTGGCTTAAAAAAGTTACAGGGTGCAATTTTGCACCCTGTAACTACTATAACTGCTAATATCTTAAGAAGGTAAACTATTAAACAGATTGTTTGCAGCTTCCTGCTCTTTAGTGCCAGCTTCTGGCGTTAATTCAATTGATAGATCTTTTTCAGGGCTTTTATGGTCTATCTCTATTTTTTCCACATCAGTTCCTCCCGGTGCAACGGTTACTTTAATGTCTGTTAATCCATCAGGCTCTTTCTTGCGAAATGTAATAACATCGTTTTTCGGGTCATGGTCTTCAAATCTATAAGATAGGACATCTTTCGCAAAATAATTTATAAGTTTAGCACCTTCTTCTGAAGTCAGGATGGCTGGTTCTTGTTTTACGTGTTTAGTTTCCGTCATGGTTCCACCTCTAAAGGATGGCGCTTTTTTCATTGTGTTGTTAGTAGCATGTGTAAAAGAAATATTGCTAATCATAAAAATTCTCCTTAATAACTCTGCTTTTATAAAACTCGTAAATAAAAAAGTTGACA
>MFRL01000021.1 GCA_001784565.1 Candidatus Melainabacteria bacterium GWF2_37_15 | reverse complement strand
GTTTTGGAGACCGACGTTCTACCGACTGAACTAAAGGCGCTTGTCCTGTCAATTTACTTGGTTTCTTTATGAGAAGTGTGTTTCTGGCAGAAAGGGCAATACTTTTTAAGTTCTAACCTTCCTGTTACATTTTTCTTGTTTTTTGTTGTGGTGTAATTGCGTCTTTTGCAGTCGCTCTCTCCACATGCCAGAGTCACTAATCTGTCGTTTTTCTTAAGTCCCATTTCTTTTTACCTACTAGTTTTCATTTTTTTAAATAAAATATTTTTAAAGACATTTTAAAACAGGGTATGATCCCTGTTAATATTATTCTATAATAAAAAAATAAATAAAAAAGGGGCAAAACAAAAAAAATGAATAATAAATTTTTAACTTGTATATTTTTAGCCTTGGTTATTCCTATTAGCAGTGGAGTTTGGGCTTTTAGCGGATTTAAATTTTCTCCTAAAAATGAAGATTCTCGCTTCACTGATGTATATGTATTGCTCGCAGAAACTTATATTTCGCATGGGAATTACACTAAAGCCAAAAAATTCCTGTTGGATGCAATCAGGTTTGATCCTGAAGATACCAAAGCAAGATTTGATTTAGGACTTATTTATGAAATTTCCAATGATTATCGTGGAGCTATATCAGAATATGAAAAAATACTTACCATAGAGCCTGATAATAAAGAGGTAAATTATTATATAGGCCTGTTATACGATCGGGTTGAACAAAAAGATAAAGCTTTGAAATATCTGGAAAAAGCTGTAAATCTTATGCCATATAATGCTGCGGTTTATTATGATATTGGAGTTATTTATGCAAGGGAAAACGATTATAAAGGGTCTGTTTACTATAATGAAAAATCAATTGAGCTAAATCCTGACTTTGCAGAAGCTTATAACAATTTATGTTATGCCCAGGCAAATATTGGAGAGCATGACAAAGCATTTGAAAATTGCAAAAAGGCGGTAGAAAAGACTCCTGATAGCGCACCTGCTCTAGATAGCCTGGGATATGTTTATTTTAAACTTGGCAAATACCCGGAAGCAATTGAATATTACAAAAAGGCCATAACGATAGACCCGGAAATAAGCGAGGTTTATCTTCATATTGGAGAAGCTTACGAAAAGATGGAAAACAGGCAGGAAGCCATAAATTATTATAAAAAATACGTAGAAAAAGAGCCAAATCCTGAAAATATAAAGGAAGTCAAGTCTGTTATCGGACGTTTAAAGTAACTATAAAAGGTTTTTGTGCACTTTTGTAACGATTTTCGCTAAATCTGCAAACGACCTTCCCCTAAATTTTTTATATATATGGAAGGTGCCTTGCTCATGGGGAAGTTATAAGTGGACTTTAAAGTTGGAGAATTTAATCCTGCATATAAAATGCCTGCTGCAAAACGGCTGGTAGATGATGTAAATCGTCTTGATACAGCCCAAAAAACCCTATATGTAGGAGGAATACTGCCGCCTTTGAGGAGGATTGGTTCACTTCCCGAATCAATAAAGGAGGATAATTGGGAACGTGCCGCGCTTTTAACCGGCATGGCAGCAGCGAACTTTCCGGGGGACTTCACACAGTTAGCTCTTGCCGGCAGGGAACTTAAAAATCAGTATGCCAATGGATTTAAAAATTTCGGCAAAAAGGAATACCAACGAGGACTTCTATTTTTTAAAGGAACTTTCTTTGATAGTTTATTTAATAAATATAAATGGTACCAAAATTTAAAAAAAGTAGATACCACGCTTTATTCTAGCAGTTTTGGGGAAAGAGTAAAAAGCCTTTTTAAAATACATGATACAAATGAAGCTAATATTAATAAGATTTTTGCTAATGCTGACGATATTCCGGCTGTTAAAATTAATGGTAATTCTGTACAAAAGATTGTAGGCAGATCGCTTTTAAGAATTTCCAAATTTGGTTTAATAACCACTGCTTTATTGGAGATTCCAGCGCTTGTAAAATCCATAACGAAAACTGAAGGCACAATAACAGACAAGGCAAAGGCTTTTGGAACTCAATTAATGAAGTCTGGCGGCTATGTTGCTCTTATGACTGCGGGTATTGCAATAGGAGGAGCTGCTTTATTGCCATACTTGATTGCAGGGGAATTTGTCGGTATGGCGATAGGTTCAGCTTTAGCTTTAATGGCTTCAAATTCTTTAAACAAGCAGATAGACAAAGTTGTTGATAATAAAAACAACCAGGAAAAAAAGATTTTCCCGGTTGTTTATACTTAAAATATTATGATTAACTTATTAAGCATCTATAATAAGCGGTGGTTTTACTTCTCCATTATGTATTCTTCTTAATCGTTCTGTCTGTTCTTTAATTTTAGGATCAACTGTAATAACTCTTTTTACTGCATTAGTTATTCCTTGACCGGCTTTTTTTATTACTTCTTTTCCTTTTTGAAACCCGACCTGCTGGTTCCTGTTTTGCAGAGAAGAATGTGGCCCTATAATCATAACGTACACCTCACACTTACTTTTCCTTTATTTGTATAAACTACTATAAAACAAAAAGTTAATATTTTTTACCCTTCATTTTAATAAAAATTTACAAAAACGTTTACATGAACAATTAATTTAAAATTACTTAGCAGAATTAATGATTTATACAAATCAGATTCTACTTAGTATAGTATAAAATTATAATATTGTAAATTTTAAATAAAATTACCCGGTCGGGTACAGGAAATTAGCCACATGGATATAAACAAAATCACCCTTAAAGTACTTGAGTGGGAAAACATTGTCACCGAATTATCAAAATACTCCACCTGCGAAACCGGCAAAACCCGCTGCCTTAATGCGGAGATATATTCTGATATAAATACAATCAGGCTTGAACAAAAACACACTACTGAAGCCAAATATTTGCTTGATAAAGCAATATACCCGCCTATTTCAGGCATAAGAAATATATATGAACCCCTGCAAATCCTGAAAATAGGCCATTCTTTGAACAACCTTGAAATAATTGACATAGGGCATGACCTTACAATTTCCAGGCTTTTAAAGTCGTTTTTTAATAAACACAAGGAAGAAGTTCCTCTTACTTATGATATTTCCATAGGTCTATTTGAAAATAAGGAGCTGGAAGACAGCATCCGGGAAGTATTTGATGATGCCGGGAACATGCTGGATTCTGCCAGCCCGGCTCTAAGAAGTTTTCGTACAAGCCTTAAAGACCAGTCTGAAAACCTTAAAAACAAGTTGAACAGCCTGATAAATTCCCCGGAAATATCAAAAATGCTGCAAGACCCCGTCTATACCCTGCGTGGAGATCGATATGTAATACCTGTAAAGGTTGAACATAAAGCCCATGTCCCCGGCATTGTGCATGATATGTCTGCGAGCGGGGCTACGGTATTCATTGAACCTCAAAGTATAGTACAGTTGAACAATAAATTAAAAGAAATTGAGTTGCAAATAGAAGCAGAAATCAGGAGGATACTTGCTGAATTATCCGCTAAAATTGCAAAATACACATATGAACTTGCCCTAACTCTTGATCTGCTGACGGAAATTGATTTTATATTTGCAAAAGCAAAGTACAGTGTATCCATAAAAGCAATTGAGCCTGAAATAAATACAGACAAATTTATATCTTTAAAGAATGTTAGGCATCCTGTGCTGTTAAAAGTGCTGGAAAATGTAGTCCCTAATGATATTGAAATAGGCAAAAATTATCAGGTAATGGTGATTACCGGCCCTAACACCGGCGGCAAAACAGTTATCTTAAAAACAATCGGGATTTGTACCCTGATGACAAAAGCCGGCCTGCATGTCCCTGCTGATGAGGCCAGCATATATCCATTTTTAAAAGTATTTGCAGATATAGGCGATGAGCAAAGTATTACCCAGAGTCTGTCAACATTTTCCGGCCATATAAAAAACATTGTAGGAATACTGGAAAACACAGATGAAAATACCCTTATCCTGCTTGATGAAATCGGAGCAGGCACTGATCCAATAGAAGGAACCGTGCTTGCAGAAGCTATAATGGAGAATATCAGGGATAAAGGCGCACGAGCGATGGTAACCACGCACTTTAGTGAACTCAAAGCTCTGGCATACACTCATGATGGTTTTTATAATGCCAGCGTGGAATTTGATACAGAAAGCCTATCTCCTACATATAAGCTAATAATGGGGCTGCCCGGTAAGAGTAACGCTATTTATATCGCGCAAAAGCTCGGTCTTGGCGAAGATGTAGTAGAAAAAGCAAGAAATAATTACTTAAATAAACAGGATCCAACCGGCCAAGTGCTTGAAAGCCTGCAAAATACTCAACAGGAACTCTCAAGGCATACAAAAGAAATTGAGGAAAACAGGGAAATAATTGAAGAGCTAAAACGCAACTACGATGCTGAACTTGAGAAAATAAGATCTGAAAAAAAGAAAATAATAAATATTTACAGGAAAAAATTTGATACTGCATTTTTTCAGGCAAAAGAGGAAATCTCTCATATACTTAACGATGTGAGGAATAAAAGTTCTTTTTCCAAATTGGGAGAAACTATTTCACGTGCCAGAAATCTGGATTATGAGGAAACAGAAAAGCTAAAGCCTGTAATGGAGCCTGTAAGCTGGGATGAGGTGAATATTGGCGATATTGTGTTCATTAAAAACCTTGATAAAGAAGGAATAATTATCATCTTGCCGGATAAAAACAGCAATGTGCAGGTGCAGGTAGGGGTGTTAAAAACAACAGTAAAAAAAGAAGAAATATTTAAAGCAAAACAAAATCCACCGCAAAAAAAAGAGCATGCCCCGCAACAAAAAGGGTTCATGTTTGAGAGACAGAATATAAACAATACCCTTGACCTTCGTGGGGAAAGAGCAGAGGAAGGCTTAAAAAGACTAGAGCTTTATCTTGATCAGGCAAGTTTAGCGAATTTCTCACCTGTTTATATTATTCACGGGCATGGAACCGGAAAACTAAGGCAAACCGTGAGGGAATACTTAAAAAAATCCCCCTATGTGGCAAAGTTTCGCGCCGGTGAGCAGGCAGAAGGTGGGGACGGGGTTACTGTTGTGGAGCTGGCTTAGTTTTTTTCACTCGGCTAGTATCTTATCCCATTCCTCAACAGCCTTATCCAGTGCCTGATGTGGTGTCTTATGCCCTAATAAAACTTCCTGCGTCATATAATCAATGATTTCATATAAATCCTTACTGTTTTTCAGCACCGGAATAGGCCGCAACAGTGATGTCTTAAGCTGATTTTCCTTTGTCGTGGAAGGTAAAATTGCAACAAGCTTTGAAAATTTTAGCTGATTTTCAGGGTTTGTAAGAAAAAGTGCGAATTCAAGGGCTTCCTGTGGATAGCGGCTTTTCTTCGGGATGACAAAATTCATAATAGAAAAGTCTGCCTTGCCGTTTGACCCGGTTAATTGTTCAGACATGCCTATATTATTGTATATTTCGGGAGAATTCTCCTTTATTATGTTGAGGAAATTCTCTCCTGCAACAATAAAGGCAGTTTCACCTGCCATAAACTTTTCAAGCGATTCCCTGTGACCTTCAGTAATAGATTCCCTTGGAATATAACTTTTGTCATACATATATTTCCAGAAGGATAATACTTCTTCGGCTTTTTTCGTGTTGAATAAGGCCTTATTGCCTGCTTTATTTACAATTGGAATGTCATATTTATTGAAAATCTTGAGCATCTGGCCGTTTTCAGTCAGGCTAGGCATTAATACGTACTTATTGATCTTTGGCGCAATGTAACGCAGTTCATAGTATGATTTTGGAGGCTCATTAGGCCATATTTTCTTATTATAAAACGTTTTTGCTGATGTTATATACCATGGAATCCCGAAAACAAAGCCGTCTATGCTTGAGGCATGCCATGCCGGTTCAAGATAATTTTTATACTCCTGCTGGGTTATCATTGGTTTTATGTTTAACAGTGCGCCTTTTGAGGCTAGGGTCGCCCCAAAATCAGGGTTCATGTTAATCAAATCAGGAACATCCCTGCTTAATACCGCAGCAAGTGCTCGTTTTTCTGCCTCTGCAAACGGCACATCAACCCATTTTATTTTTATATCGGGATGTTTTGCCTCATATTCATCAATAATACTATTTATATAGTCAGAAAAGCCGGTTAGCTGAATTGTCCAGAACTCAATTTCCTTTTTTGAAGATTGTGATTTCTTGGACTCGCAGCCGGACAGGGGAAAAACCAGAATAATTAATAATAAAATTAAGATTCTCACAGTTTAAATTATGCTTCCTATTTTCAGGTAATTTTCAGCTAATTTAAGGCAATTAACCGCTATTTCAACCTGGCCACGTTCTCCCAGTTCGTTAATGCTAACATTTAGAGATTCCTGGTTTATTTCATCAGGATAGTAGCGAATCCCGCCTAATTTAAGCGAGCCTGTTTCAATTTCACCGCTTATGTGCAAAATTCTTACAAATGGGCTCAAATCAACTATATCGCCAATTTCAATAACTCCTTTACTGCCTATGACCTGGATTTCTTGCTTGGGATAATCCATTGCAATAATGACGTCAATATCTTTTAAGTGTTTTAAAACATAAGTCTGGTCAAATGGAAGGCCTGTATTACATACATATACCATTGCCCCCAATGATTTAAGGAGGCTTAAAGTTGTATTTAAAAAGGTTCCGTGTCCCACAAGCAATATTTTTGACCTGAAAATATCGATACCATGTTTGTAACAGCGTTTTAATACAATATGGGAAAGGTGTTGATACAGGTCAAGACGCTGATCTTCGGGGTTGTGGTTTAACACAGGTATTTTCTTTGCTTTAAGTGTTTTTATATCAGGGTCTTGAGATCCTAAAAAGTCTAAGTTTAAAGGTAATGAGCTTATAACGAAATTGCGCAGCGGAAGACAGTTTGTTTTTTCGTCTTTTAAAGAAATTGTTGTATTTTTTAGAAGTATATTAAGGTTAGGTAGAACTTCATATGGCAGACTGCCAATTATATTAAGGTTAAAAGCAAATTCCCCGGGTACGGCATTATGTTTTTCATTAATATTAATTTTAGGATTAAATACGTAAATGTTATTAGCGCCGGCCATGCCTGCTATCACTCCAAATAAGAGTGGCTCATTATCCATAATCGGTACCAGTACGTTATAATCTTTTAGGCTAAGGTTGTATTTACTGATATATTGACTTATCAGCTCTTTAAGTTTTTTATTTTTAAGCATATTCTTTTCTCATTTATATTAAAAATTCTAACAGTTTTTCGGAAAATATGAATTTTGTAAAGAAGTATCAAAATATATGTTAAAATATATTTCAGAAAGACATTTTACTTTTATTACTTTACCTCAGCTTATTTTACACAGATTCTCATGTTTTTTAACATTAAACTTTAGTGTTGAAATGTAAAGAAGCTTGCTTCCGAAATATTTCTTAATTATGATAACTTTATTAAAATTTGGGAAAGTTTAGCGAGGATCTGATGAGAACAAAAGCTGTAAGAAAAAGCAATATGTCAAACGAAAGGGTATTAGCTTTGGATGAACTTTTACCAAAAAGGGCAACCCAATATGATTGTTCACCGGGGGTGTATGTGAGATCCGATAAAGAAAGAGAACTTGACATATTATGGCAGGGCTACAGGATAAATTCAAAGGAGGAAAAGTCTCCGTTTGTTTATCTGTGCGTAGGTTTTGTTGCAGGCATTATTATTATGATTATAATGACTGCTATTTTAAACTTTGGAAATCCATCCAGAGATAATCTTGCAGAGTTAAACCTGTGGGAAAAAGCAAGCATAAAATCAGCAAATCCTGTGGTAAATGTAACACCTTCTGCTGAAAACAATGGATCAGTGCTTACTACAACTGCTGAATATAAAGTACAAAGCGGGGATACCCTGGAGAGAATAGCCTACAAATTTTACGGTAACGGCAGTCCTTCAAAAGTAAATAAAATTCAGTCAGCAAATAATATGGATAGTCCTCATAAACTTAAAATAGGCCAAAAACTTATTATTCCTGTAGAAGATTAATTTAAATTTTTTACTTGAAATTAAAGTTTTCTGCATGTACTATGTATATGGCAAGTATGCGGGAGTAGTTCAGTGGTAGAATGCTTCCTTGCCAAGGAAGAGGTCGCGAGTTCGAGCCTCGTCTCCCGCTCCATTTTAAGAATTCAAAAAGGTGCGCATGTCGCACCATTATAGTAAATAAAAGTAATAAGCGGGTGTAGTTCAATGGTAGAATGCTTCCTTCCCAAGGAAGAGGTCGCGAGTTCGAGCCTCGTCTCCCGCTATTTTATTTAACTATTAGCCAGATACCTTTTTCAGGCTGTTATAATCAATTGGAACTATATTAGATAAATCGTTTTCAATCTTTCGCTCTGATTCTAATAATTCTAATTCTGCCTGCAATCTTAAAAAATATCCCTTTGTTAAACCAAAATATTTTGTAAGCCTTAGGTTTGTATCAGCTGTAATACCTCTTTGTCCTCTAATAATTGCATTAATTCTGTTAGAAGGAACATTTATAGCTTTTGCCAGAGCGTTTTGAGAAAGATTTAAAGGCTCTAAAAATTCATCGAATAAAACTTTGCCTATATGCGGGATATCAAAATATTCAGTCATTTTATTGTCCTTTAAGTCACAGCCCCTTACCCTTGATTCAGCACCTTTTGCTTAACCTGGCTGGTCAGTCTGTATAAAGTCGGGGATTTATCAAATTTATCAAAATGTACATTAATTATTGAAAAACTGTCTGTGTTGTTTTCCGCTGTAATAAGGGCTTCTTCCAGTTCCTGCTCTGTTTTAACCTCAAGCCCTACGCCTGAGCCTATAAGATCAGGCACAAGATGATAATTCCAGTTGTTAATATCATTGTACGGACCGTCTTTTAGGTATCTCTGGGTTGTGTATCCTTTGTTATTCACAATGAATACAATAGGGTTCAGCTTGTTTTTGGCTATGGAAGACAGCTCCATCCCTGTCATTTGGAAAGCCCCATCGCCCACTATGACTATGGGCCTGTTGTCAGGCTTTGCAATCATGGCCCCCAGGGTTGCAGGTACTGCATAACCCATGGAAGTATAATATGCAGGCCCGAGATAGCTTGAATTTTTAGGCATTTTTAAGTCAACAGAACCGAATAAACAGTCGCCCACATCGCATATTACCATTGAATTTTCCCGAACAAAGCTGTTGAGCCTCTGGAAAAACCTTGTTACGGTTATTGGGGCATTATTATCAGGAGTATATTGTTCTAATTCAGCTTTAGCCATAGTAGAATTCTTTTTTAAATCCGCTAATAAGCCTGAAAGCTTGCTCATATATTCTTTAAGGTTTATTTCCTTGTAGTAATGATGTTTTATGCAAAGTTGATCCGCCGTAGCATAGATTGTTTTAGAAACATCAAGCTGCGCATTTCCAAGATTAGTATCGGTCATTAACACGCCAAGCATGATTATGCAGTCACTTTTTTCAATTAATTCCTTAATGTCGGGGTCTCCCATTTTGCCCATATATACGCCTGCAAATTGAGGATGGGATTCATCAATAATGGATTTTCCCAGAATAGTCGTTACATATGGGTAGCCTGATTTTTCCAGCAAATCCGTAAATTCCTGCTCAAGCCCGTATCTTCTGATTTCAACGCAGCCCATAATAATAGGGTTTTTTGCAGCTTTAATCATTTCAACGGATTCAACCAGTGCTTCTTCAATAACAGCCGGGCTGGAAATACATTTGGTTTCCTGTTTTACTATGGGGACAACACACTTTGCATGCACCATATCTCTTGGCAGTTCGATATAAACCGGTCTTTTATAATGAAGACAGTCCTTAATTACTCTGTTTATCTCAAAAGGTGCATTATGCGGGTCACTTAGCCTGGTTTGAGAAACAGTTACTTCTTTAAACATATTTAATTGCGAGTCCTGGTCTCTTATGGAATGGTGCAGAAGATAATCGTTATTATGTTCGCAGGTTCCAGGGGCTCCGCTTATTACAACCAGTGGAGCTTTTTCTGCATAAGCCCCTGCAACAGCGTTTATGGTATTCAACCCGCCCACACAGTAGGTAACACATAATGCACCAATCCCATTCAGCCTGGCATACGCATCTGCCGCAAAAGCAGCTCCCTGTTCCGTGCAGGTTCCTATGGTTTTAATGCCGTTTTTATCTATTTCACTAAAAAAGTTTATGACATAATCGCCTGGAATCCCAAATATATGCTCTATTCCGGCGTTTTTAAGCTGCTGTATCAAATAATTTGCTATAGTGGTTGTTTCCGGGGAATGGTCGCTCATATTAAAATCTCCTTCATTAATGTGAGTATAAATAACCAAGGTTTGATTTATATTATTTTAAGTGTACCATTAATACTGTGAATATTATGGGAATGGACGAGTAAAATATGAAAACAACTTTAGAAAAATTTGATAACAATGTTTTTAAGTTAAATGTTGAGATTGATAATGAGGTTGCCGGACAGGAATACAATAAAGCCTGTAGACAGTTCGGGGAAAATGTTACGATCCCAGGGTTCAGAAAAGGCAAAGCCCCAAGGGCTATAATTGAAAAGCATGTCGGACAGGACAGAATCAAGGAAAGAGTTCTTGATACTTTACTTCCCGGTATTTTAGCGGATGTAATAAGCGAGCATCAGCTTGATTTGGTTACTGAGCCGGTTATTGAATCATATAATTTTGAAGTAGGTCAGCCTGTTACTGTTACAGCAAGAATAGAAGTTAAACCTGAAATCACCCTGCCTAAATATAAAGGCAGAACGGTTGATGTGCCTGAATTTAAGGTAGAAGAAAATGCGCTTGAACAACAGCTTGAACATTTGCAGAATAAATTTGCAAAGATGGAAGAAGTTGTAGGCAGGCCGACTGATAAAGATGACATTGTTTTTATAGACTTTAACGGAAGTATCGAAGGTGAGCCAATAAAAGGCGGAGCTGGAAAAAATCACCAGCTTGATCTTGCGAATAGTCATTTTATTCCTGGCTTTGCAGAGCAGATTGTAGGCAAAAATATTGGTGAAGAATTTACTATTAATGTTACTTTCCCCGAAGATTACCAGGACAAAAATATTGCAGGAAAAAATGCTGAATTCATAATAAAAATAAATGAAATTAAAAAGAAGGTATTGCCTGAATTAAACGATGAGTTTGCTCAAAAATTAGGGCCTTTTAACACAATTGAAGACTTAAAAGCTGACTTGCAAAAGTACCTGGATCAAACTCGGGAAAATGAAAACCGAATAAGAGCAGAAAAAGCTATTATAGATAAAATCATTGAAGAAACCAAACTTGATACACCGGATACAATGATTAACCGTGAAGCCAAATTCCTTATGGAAGAAGTAGAAAAAAACTTCAAGAGCCAGGGTGTATCGTGGGAAAAAGTTATTGAAAAGCAGGGATATGAAAATACCTGGAACAGCCTCAGGGAAGAAGCTACAAAACGTGTAAAAACCAGTCTTGTACTGAGCGCAATAGCAAAAACTGAGAATATTCAGCTAACAGAAGAAGATTTCGCTGAAAAGGTAAGAGAACTGGCAATTAATTATAATGTTGAGGATAAGGCAATATATGACCAGATGTCACAAAATCCGGCAATTGCTCAGGGATTATCCCAGCAAATAATGAGTCAAAAAATTGTTAATTATCTTTTAGACAATAATGAAGTAAAATATATTAAGGACGATTCAATTTAAAAGAGGGGTTATACTAATGGGATTGATTACAAACGCTTATGTACCTGTAGTTATAGAACAGTCCAGCCGTGGAGAAAGATCTTTTGATATTTTTTCAAGACTGTTAAGAGAAAGAATAATATTTTTGGGCACTCCGGTTGATGACATGGTTGCAAACCTTATAGTTGCACAATTGTTACTTCTTGATTCCGAGAACCCGGAAAAAGATATTATGCTCTATATAAACAGTCCTGGCGGAAGCGTAACAGCCGGACTGGCAATATATGATACTATGCAGCACATCAGAGCTGATGTTAATACCATTTGTCTTGGCCAGGCGGCAAGTATGGGTGCATTCCTACTCGCTGCCGGAACAAAAGGCAAACGTATGGCTTTACCTAATTCAAGAATCCTTATCCACCAGCCTCTTGGCGGAGCCCAGGGTCAGGCTACTGATATAGAAATCCAGGCAGCTGAAATAACCAGGATTAAGAGAACTTTAAATGAACTTCTGGCAAAGCACACAGGCCAGAGCTTTAAGAAAATAGAAAAAGATACCGATAGAGATTATATAATGTCTCCTCAGGAAGCTGTCGAATATGGAATGGTAGACAAAGTAATTACAAAATTAGAGAAAAAAGAGGCCACTGAAGAAACTTAAAACGTAGGAGAGACTATGGTTAAACGAGACGACAGCCGCTTAAAATGTTCTTTTTGCGGTAAAACTCAGGACCAGGTGAAAAAACTTATTGCCGGACCTGAAGTATATATATGTGATGAATGCGTTGACCTGTGCAATGAGATACTTGATGAAGAATTCCTTGAAACAAAGGAAGGGGAAGAAGAAAAGAAATCAGCTCCTCCAATGTCAGAGGTACCAAAACCTTATGAAATAAAAGAGTATCTTGATCAGCATATAATTGGGCAGGATGACGCTAAAAAACAGCTAGCAGTAGCTGTATACAACCATTACAAAAGAATAAATCACAATTTTAAATCCAATGAAGAGAAAAAAGATGCTATAGAAATCCAAAAGAGCAATATACTTCTTGTCGGGCCGACAGGAAGCGGAAAAACCCTTCTGGCGCAGACTCTTGCTAAAATGCTCAATGTTCCGTTTGCTGTAGCAGACGCGACCACATTGACTGAAGCCGGGTATGTAGGCGATGACGTTGAAAATATTCTTTTAAGACTGTATCAAAGCGCTGAATTCGATGCTGCAAAAGCAGAAAGAGGCATTATATACATAGATGAAATAGATAAAATAGCAAGAAAGTCTGAAAATCCGAGCATTACAAGAGATGTTAGCGGAGAAGGCGTACAGCAGGCCCTGTTAAAGATGATAGAAGGGACTATTGCTAATGTGCCTCCACAGGGGGGAAGAAAACACCCTCACCAGGAGTTTATCCAGATTGATACAGCTAACATTCTTTTCATCGTTGGTGGAGCGTTTGTTGGACTTGATAAGATAGTCGATGCACGTGCAGGAACAGGTAAAACCCTTGGTTTTGGCGCTACCAATGCAAAAGAATCTTATGAAAGAGAAATTAACCAGGCTAAAATGCTTAAAAACATGGTGCCTGAAGATATTATTAAATTCGGCATGATTCCTGAATTCATAGGCAGGGTGCCTGTTTATGCTGTTCTTGATCCTCTGGATCAGGAAGCGCTGGTACAAATACTTACAGCGCCGAAAAATGCCATTATTAAGCAGTATCAAGAATTGCTTAAAATGGATAATGTAAAGCTTGAATTCGAACAGGAAGCCATAAAGCAGATTGCAAAGGAAGCCTTAAAGAGAAAAACCGGCGCACGGGCTTTGCGGTCTATTGTTGAAGAGATAATGCTTGATATTATGTATGAAGTGCCTTCCAGGAAAGATATTGAACTATTTACAGTAACGCCTGAAATGGTAAAGAAGAAGGAATCAGTTGCTGAGCTGCTTCATCTGGACAAAGCCAAGAAAAACAGGAAAAAGCCTGAAGAAGTAGAAAAAGAAGAAGAAATAGCGTAAGAAGATGAACCCACCTTAGGTGGGTTCATCTTCTTTACTATTGCTGTTTAAAGTACAATTGCCCGGCAAGGTGTCGGAATTTTGCGTTTTCCTTTTGAAGCATATTGTTTCTTGTTATAAGCTTTTTATTTTCTTCAAGAATCTGACTGACCTGTCTTGAAAGTATTTCATTATCTCTTTTTAATCTGGTTGAGTCCATTAGCGGCTCGAATATATCAGAATTCTTTAGTTTTTCTGTTATTTCTCCGGTTATTTTCTGCGCAATTGACTCTGCCAGTAAGGAAAGGGTTTGTGAAGTAACGTCCAGTGTTATATTATTTAATGCTTGTGCCTGTGTATTACGTGCCATCGGTGCGGTTATTGGGTTTATTATGCCGTTATTTACAATAGAAGAAATTTCTTCGTCGTTCTTACCCTGTTCTTTTAGTTTTAAGGCATGTTTTAGCTTTGAAATGGCCATCTCATCATAATATTCGTTCTTATTTTCATCCTCATATATAGGATCAATGCGCCATGACTTTAAGACATTTGTGATTTCACTTGCGCTCCCCATTTCTGGATCATTAATTTTTTCAAGCAATTGCTCTTTTGTAAACATAAAGTCATCTCAAATTCTTTATAAGTATTACTATATTATAATTTGATTACAAAAAGCAATTATAGGACACTGATGACACAATGGAGTTATAGGCTTGCAAATTGCTTTTCCATGCAGCACGAATAGCCGATTAATCTTTCTCCATAACTTTTGCGGCACTTTCTTTCTGAGTTCAAATTCTGTTTCTTCAGGGGTTTTTGTTTTGACGTAGCCGAGCCTGTTAAAAATACGATGCACATGAGTATCTACGGCGATTGCATCCTGGTTGAACCCAACAGATAGTACAATATTAGCAGTCTTTCGTCCAACTCCACGAAAACTGAGCAATTCATCCATATTATCCGGCACTTTCCCGTTGTATTTTTCAAGCAGGATTCTGGAAATTAGCTGAATATTTTCTGCTTTGGTTTTGTAGTAGTTTATGGATTTTATAATACTGCACAGTTCTTCGTAGGGTAGTTCAATCATCTTTTTAGGGTTGTCAGCCACTTTAAACAGCTTTTCTGCTACAGGGAATGTGACTTCATCCCGAGTACGCAGGCTTAGTATGCAGGAAATAAGGGCTTTATATGGATTTCCAGAATAACTATCCTCCATAACGTGAGTGGAGTAGGTATTATCCAGGATTTTTACTATTTGGGCAATATCAACGTTTTTCATCCTTTTATGATATATGAGAAAACTTGAAGTCGCAATTTGCGACCTCAAAATATATGATAGCGACAAAACCCGTCATGCTGAACTTGTTTCAGCATCTTTCAAATTTTATTTTATAGCCGAGAATTTCTGCAATCAGTTCAACTTCTTTATAAGTAATTGTTTCCCGGTTAATTTTTTTTGATAAATTTTGAACAGCATAATCTTCGTTTCTTGCTGTACCAATCCTTTTTGCAAGTTCAGTCAAGGTTATATCCTGCTCTACTAAAAGATGCTTAATTTCTTTTTTTATACTCATATTATAAATATTGTACTTTAGTGGCTAAATCTATCCAAATAAGCCTAAATAAATTCTTGATTTCTAAGAATTTAAGCATATAATTATACTTAAATTACAAATATTAAACCTTAATGGAACTAATAAAACTTAACATAAGGAGTTTAAAATGGGAAAAAATAAACAACTCTATAAATTAAGAGCACAAATCTCAATAAAATCAGAGCGTGTTAAATTTTTGCTTGAAAATATTATTGAAAAACTGATAGGTAATGTGGAATCCCAGGTTCTCGCTGAAATTGCCCTGGATGAAACCAACAGGATATCCAGACTGTCCGAAAAAATTGGCATAATTTTAAAACATTAAATTTAAAAGCTAAACTATCCCTATACTGTTGGGGATTTTTACTTTTTTCATTGCATTATATTATATTTTAAATATGCTCGAAAACGTAAAAGCCTTTATATTTGACCTAGACGGTGTTATTACTGACACCTCGGTTTTGCATGAAAAAGCCTGGAGAAAAATGGCACAGGAAGATGGAATCCCATTTCCCGAAAACTTGTCTAACTCGCTACGTGGCGTGTCCAGGCGTAAGTCATTGGAACTTATTCTGGAAAACACAGATAGAAAATATACAGAAATAGAAATTCAGGAAATGATGGATAGAAAAAACCGCTACTATAGAGAAAGTCTCGCGGAGTTAAGCCCAAATAATCTTTTGCCCGGCGCTGAGGAATTAATTGATACTCTTAACATAAATGGCTATAAAGTAGCTATAGGTTCAAGCAGTAAAAACGCAGCTGTGGTAATTGAAAAGCTTGGCATCAAACACAAACTCGATGCAGTAGTTGACGGAACTGAAATTGAAAAAAGTAAACCTGATCCTGAAATATTTCTTAAAGCCGCAGAAAAGCTGGCATTACCTCCTAATGAGTGTGCTGTAGTGGAAGACGCGGCATCAGGAGTTGAAGCGGCCAATGCTGGTGGATTTGTTTCAATAGGTATAGGTCCTGAAAGTCGATTTATACAGGAAAATCAAAAACCAAATATGCGGCTTAATAATGTACAGGAGCTGCTTAAAAATTTAATCAACTAAATGATACTAAAAAATAATAAAAGGTTTTAAAATAGATTTTATGCCAGAAAAAAATCAAAAATCAAACAAATCTACTCGATATTACTTAATCATTGGGATAATTATCCTTGGGGTGACAATATTGTGGTTATTTTTTGCCTTTAAGACTAAACCCCTGACATATAATGATATGTTTAAAAAGGCTGAAATGTATGCAAAGCAGGGCCAAGTGGCATTTGCACTGGAAGAATATAAAAGACTGCTTAGTCTTTATCCTGAAAATTATGAAGTACATCTAGGCCTGGGTGAACTTTATGAAAAAGTTAATGAACCTGATAAGGCAAAAATTGAGTATGTAATGGCAATAAGACAAGGAGGCAGACACAAGCCAAAAGCATACCTCAAATTGGCAAAAATTTATTGTAATGAAAGCAGATATAGAATTGCAGAAGATATTATCAGTGATATAAAGGACACAAAAAACAAGGATGCCCGAAAAGCTATAGGAGATATGTATTTCAACTGGGGCGAGCATCTTAAAAATACGGATAAACCGGAAGCTATAAGAAAATATAAAAAAGCCAGGGAGTATTACCAGGAAACAGACACCACATCTGAAAAAAATACTGCAATAGTTATAACAAACCTTTATGCTGAAATTTCCAATGATCTTATAAATTCTAAAAAAATTAAAGAAGCAGTTGAAATACTTAAACTATCGCTAAAATACGAAGATACAGCCCTAGCACACTATAAACTTGCAAGAATATATGAAAGCAACGGCAAAGATGATAAAGCCCTTAAAGAATACAGCAATGCCTTGAAACTCGATCCGGAGATTACTAATAAAAGTTCTTATATAAAACTTTTGGTTAAAAAAGCCAAGGAATTTAAGGACAAAGGGAACGATGTCAACGCAGAATACTATTATTCCAAGGCAAAGAAATTGAATTCAGCTCTGGACGTGCCCCTAAATCCTGATAAAAAAATCCTATTCACCCTTATTGCCACAAAGTTAAATGAGGACGCAGACAATGATATTCTTGTTCCAGGAATAATTTTCAAAGTAATTAATATAAGCAAGGATATAATTGACGATTTAAAAATAAAAGTTGTTTTTCTCAAAGATGGTAAGCCTATCAGCTCCGAGATAGTCACAATCGCTAGCAAGGAAAGTCCTTTTAAAGGCGACTCTGAATCCTCGGAAATAGGTATGTACTCTAATGCACCGATAAAACATGTTTTTGATGATCACGATCTGGTAGTCCAGGTGTATGTTTCCCAGAAATCACCTAAAAAATGGAAATTATTCAGGAATATCCCGATAACCAGGGAAAGAAAGCCTATTACTATAGTGGATTAAGGGTTATAACTAACCTTCCCCAGCACCACCGTGTGCCTCGCACCAGTGCAGGAAGGCACATTGTTGGGTATCCTGTAATACGTGGCATAAGCCAGCATTGCAAACGCTATTGCTTCCTTAAACTTGTCTGATATACCAAAATCTTCGTGTTTTAATACATTTAAGCCTTTGTTCTTTAGCATTTCCATCAACACCGAGTTAAATCCCCCGCCCCCGCCGATTATGACTTCATCTATCTGTGTTACAGGAAACACAAAATCCCTGTAAGCATTAAAAATAGTGCTTGCAGTCAACGCGGTAACGGTTGCCATTATGTCATAAGGACTTTCAGGAGCTGACAATAACGCTGTTTCAATGTAAGAAACGCTGAATAACTCCCGCCCCGTGGTTTTTGGCGGCGATTTGCGATAATAATGCTCGCTTAAAAGGGTATTCAGCCATTCCTCGTCAACTTTTCCCTGTGCAGCGAGCAGGCCGTCTTTATCATAGTCCTGATTAAAATATTTCTTTGCGCAATAGTCAATAATAACGTTACCAGGACCTGTATCGAAAGCAAAAGAATCAATGCCCGGCGCAACAACCGTAACATTGCCGATCCCGCCTATATTTTGTATTGCTCTTGCCTTGTTATCTTTTTTAAACATAATCTCATCAGCAAAGCTGACCAGCGGTGCGCCCTGACCGCCCGCTGCAATGTCTGCTGTCCTGAAATCAGAAATTGTTAACGCTCCTATGCGCTCGGCTATTACAGCGCCCTCGCCAATTTGCAAAGTGTTTTTTCCGGGTTCATGCCAAACAGTCTGACCATGAGAACCTATTAAATCAGGTTTAACTCCTGTTTTTGTAATAAGTTCATTCGCCGCCTCAGCAAAACACTCACCAATAGCAAAATTCATCCTGCATATCTCTTCTACGCTGGTCTGGTTCTGAAATATTTTAAACAGTGTATCTTTTATATTTTCAGGATAAGGATAAACAATCCCATCAATAAAAGAAAACGAAAAATCAGGATATATTTTTACAATGCAGGCATCAATCCCATCAGCAGACGTGCCTGACATAAGTCCGACTACGTGTTTTGGTTCCATTTAAATTATTCCAAGGCTTTTTCTATTATGCCCGTTTCTTCCCGTTCAGCTTTTTCCAGCATAATATAAGCTATATACGCTCCCACTGCAATTGCCTTGGGATCTAATTGTGTTTTTTCAGCAGCCTCAATTATGGCAGCGTTAATTTCAGGATTTTCTTCCTTTATATAATGCACCATTTTTTTTCTCCAGGATACAACATCCTCTAGTGCTGTTTTAAGGCCTTCATCTCTAATTTCTTCAGTAATAAAAGGAAGCAATTTTTTAAACCTCTGAGTGTTAAGTTTGTAATAATCTTAATAGTAATAGTATATAAAATTCTTGTCAAAATGTTTAAATAAAGTTAACTATTACCGGAAAATCCTCAACTTGCAGTTTAAATACCGCTTCTGTTCCAAGTTCATGATAGGCAATAATCTTAGCGGATTTAATTTTTTGTGTAAGCAGGCATGCTGCACCGCCAATTGCAGTAAAATATACAGCTTTATTCTGCTTAATAGAATTCAATACTTCCTGGTTTCTTATCCCTTTGCCGATCATGCCTTTTAGTCCCAGCTCAAGGAGCTGTGGTGTATAGCTGTCCATCCGACTGGAGGTTGTAGGGCCAGCGGGGCCTATTATTTCATCTTCCATTGCAGGACATGGGCCGGTGTAGTATATTACCTGGCCTTTTATATCGAATGGAATACCCTGTTCTATGAATTTTTTGTGCGCTGCATCTCTTGCTGTGCAAACTTCTCCGCTTAATAAAACTCCATCTCCTGCTTTTAAACCTTCAATATCCTCATCTTTTAAAGGCAGGTTTATTTTTTTATATGAAGAATAATCAATTTTATGTTCATTACAGGGAATATCAAAATCAGGTTTTATTTCTTCAGGTAACACAGTATTTTCAGTTAAAACCATTTCAGCATGCCGTGTTGCATGGCAGTTTAAATTTATCGCAACAGGCAGTCCTGCAATATGGCATGCCTGGGTTTCTATGCTTACTCCAAAAGCAATATCCTTAACCTTTTCATATATTTGTTTTTCAAGTTCAGACTCAGTAAGCGGTGTTTTCAACAGGGCTCTTTTGGCTAATATTGCAGCTTGTTCCATTGTTCCACCCACGCCTATGCCAATATACACAGGCGGGCATGAGTTTGAAGCGGAATTTTCTACTGTTTCCACCACAAAATTAATTATTCCTTCCACCCCATCAGATGGATTGAGCATTTTAACTGCGCTCATATTCTCACTGCCTGCCCCTTTTAAGGCAACGGTTATTTTAATTGTATTTCCCGGCACGATTCGTGTGTGGATTACCGCAGGAGTATTGGTTTCAGTGTTTTTTCTGGCATAAACAGGGTCATCTACAATGGATTTTCTTAAATATCCTTGTTCATAGCCTTTTTCAACGCCTTTGTTTATTGCAAGTTCAAGCTCATCACCTTCTATATGTACATCCTGGCCAATATCGACAAAAACCACAGTTATGCCGGTATCCTGGCAAATTGGTCTTTTAGTTTTATAGGCAAGATGGGCATTCAGGAGTATTTCTTCACAGTTAAATCTTTGCAGGGCATTATATATTTCTTCCCGCAGAAAGCACGCAGCTTTTTGGCATAAATAGCTTATTGCATCGGCTATGAGTGAAGATTTAATTGTTGTTACGTTGTTCATTAATTTATTTTTTTATATTTAAAATTATCCCTAATATTTTTTATAAAGAATTTACCTTTAGATTTAACTTCATTGCTTTTTATTTTTTCATATAAAAAGTTGGGTACATTATAGTATTGATAAATCTCTCCCTTGTTAAATTCTACCTGGAAAATTCTTTCTTTTTCATCGTATCCTAATTTTTTCATATTAGACGATTCCACTTCTTTCATTTCAATTAAAGAAATTTTACGTTCTGTTTTTGCAGGTAGAATCTCATATTCATGAATTTGTGCTAATTCATCATACAATATTTCAAAGGAGCGTTTCGAACAGTTTAAATGTTTATTACATTTAAGCTCCATTATTTCAAAATTACCATCTAGATTTACGTCTAAATACTCAAATATGTCTTTCATATCTTTATAAACATCAATTAAAGATACCTTTTCTTCTCTTGTATTTTTTATGTGATTTTTTCCTACAATTTGAGCATGATGTGCAATTTTATTCCTTAAAATTCTTATAGATTCAAGCTTTTTATTTATTACTTTTTTCGTAATTGGCTCAGGTAATTTAGAAAAAATATTCTTTAAGAACACCCCTTCCGAGTTTTCCCATAAGTTTTTAATACTTAAGATAGATAACCAATAACCTAACATTACTTTGTTTTCAACAAAATCCATACAAGTTATTGCTGAATTATTAATTAAAGCTTCTTGTTTTCCCCTATAAATATACCCGCATTTTTTAATATATTGAATTTTAGTTTTAATTTTATTATTTGAAAGTTTATCTTTCTCTAATCTTTCAAGTTGATCATTTATCAAATAATAATCTTCATATATATTATTTTCAACTTGTTCTGTTATATCAATATTTTTATATTTATTATAAATTGATAAATCAGTTGCATTAGTTATTTCATATGCTTTTAAAAATAAAGCTTCATCTCTAAACCAATAATCAGTATATTTTTCCGTTAGTTTATTATTAATTCTTGTTTTTAAAATTGTTTCTAATAAAAAAATATATGGATATATTGATATGGAAAGTTTTATATTATATCTATATAAATAAACAACTGCTTCCCATTCATTTGATATAATGCCGTTAGTCTTCTCTTTTATGTACTCAAACGTTTCTTTATTTTTCGATATAAAATCTACATATGGAGCTATCCTATAAAAAGAAACATTTAACAAAAATAAATTTATTTCACTCGATAAATTTTCTTCTAATTTTAATTGTTTAATTATTGTATTAACAAATTTACCAGACAATTTAATTTTTTCCTTAACAAATTTTTATAAATAGATTGTAAAAACAAAAACTAATGATATAATATTATTACTAAGCGACAGTTATTTATAACTCGTCGCATTTTTGTTTTTAATTATATTATTATAAATGCTGCTTTCCTGCAAATAATGATTAATAAATATGAATTACTATTTTATACATTTAAGCTTTTCTATTGTTTCCCTTACTACATTAGCTGAGGTTTTCAGCTTTTCCAGAGCATCATTATTAAGTTTGAACTCAACAACTTTTTCTGCGCCACCTGTTCCCAACACAGCCGGTACGCCAAAATAAATATCATTTAAACCATATTCGCCCTGTAAATACACAGATACAGGCATTATACTCTTTTTGTCCTTTATTATTGCCTCTGTCATTTCAACAGCTGACACAGCAGGTGCATAGTAAGCAGAGCCTGTTTTAAGGAGGTTTACTATTTCAATACCTCCTTTTCTTGTCCTTTCAACAATTTTTTCTATAGTGGCGTCATCAGCGAGCTGTTTTATAGGAATACCAGCCACAGTCGTGCAGTCGATAAGAGGAACCATTTCATCTCCGTGTCCACCCAGCACTACAGCGTTTACATCTCTTGCGGTAACTCCGAGCTCTTCTGCTATAAAAGTTTTAAATCTAGCTGTGTCAAGCACCCCAGCCATGCCAAGCACTTTTTCCGGTTTAAACCCTGAAATCTTGTATGCCAGATATGTCATAACATCTAGCGGGTTGGTCACTATAATTATAATAGAGTTAGGAGCAAATTTCTTAATATTTGTTACTATTTCTGAGATGATATTTCCGTTTGCTTCAACGAGCTCTTCTCTTGACATCCCCGGTTTTCTAGGCAGTCCTGCGGTTATAATGACTATGTCTGAGTCGGTTACAAGGGTAAAATCATCGCTTCCTATAATACTTGAGCTTGAATTTTTCAATGCAGCGGAAGTCAGGATATCAAGAGCCTTGCCTTTAGCTATATCGCCGTATTTGTCGATTAAAACTATGTTTGCTAGTTCTCTGCATACGATTTGGTTTGCTATTTCAGCCCCAACGTTTCCTGCGCCTATGACCGCTACTTTTTTTAAGCTCATTTTACTCTCTCCTTAAAATTGTTATAATTGATTATATAATGAGAACGATAATGAAACAGTAATGAAGCAAAAAATTGTTAAATTATTTTTGTTAGCTGTGATAGGAGTACTTGTTTTTTATATAGTATTTCCTAAAGCACAGAATAATGCAGTTATAGAAAAACAACCCCCCGTGCAGTCTGAAACCCTGATTCAGGCTGAAGATGTACAAGAGCAGGTGGAAGAACCTGTAATCACTGATAAATATTTAGCGGGAAAAACCCCTGATGAAGCTTGGAAAAGTCTTATCCAGGTATGGAAAGACGGGCAGGAATCCACAAACTTGGATATATATACTTCTATGGCAAAATTCGTGCCTCTATCCCCTGAACACGCAGATGAATATGACGGCATCCCATATGAAATAATTCAAAGGGGAGATTATGCAATAGTTTATTTTGAAGGCCGCAAAGATCCTCCGTTTCTTTTCTGTAAAACAGAAGAAGGGTGGAAATTTGATGTGGTACATCAGAAAAAACTTATAAGAAAAGGCGCTTCTTCATGGGGAGTTGCAAAGAACATATCACCGTATTTAGCTATTTTAAGAAAATTCCCCACTAATTCCGGTATAGATATACCTCTTGAAGACCAGGACATATACACAATTTCTAAAGATAAAGAATTCACACAACAAATAACAGAATTGGAAAACCTGTATAAAGGCGGTAAAATGAAATTTGAAGAAGCTGCTGAATTAGGCAGGCTTTATGCTATAAGTACACTGGGATTTAAAGCTATTCCAATACTTAATAAAGTCAAAGAAAAGCTGCCTGAAAATAATAACATTTATAAATACCTGGCAATCGCTTATGTTGATTCAACTTATGATTATGGATCAGCTCAAGAGCAAATGGAAAAATATATTAAATTTGTTCCTGAAAATGAATTTGGGCATAATTTTTTAGGTTATCTGTTTTTAGAATTAGAAAAATATACAGAAGCGGAAGTTGAATTTAAAAAGGCACTGGAAATTAATCCCTCAAGCTGTTATGCGTGTTCAAAGCTGGCACGTTTATATAAAACTTCTGAGAATGAGCAGAAATTCAAGCAGATGTACAAAAAAACCCGGGAATCCTGTAAAGATAAGGATTATGAAAGGTTTGTATGGCTGGTTCAGTGGCTGCATAATGGAAATAAAAAATAATGAAACCATTTTTTTTAGAAAATGTCTTTGTAATTAATGTAATTTATCCTTTTTTAGTAATATGCCTTGTTTTAGGGGTAATTTCCATAATTCTTATTACTCTGTATTATGTTGTATGCAAATTGGAAGAGATAAAGGAAAAAGAAAAATCTGTAAATGATACATTTTTCAATATAAAAAAAATGTATAAAAAACAACTTGAAATATTAGAAGGAATTACAAAGGAACTAATGGAATATAGTAATTTATATGGGGAGCACGATGCACAAATTATTAAACAGGTAGAATCTGAGAAATTTAGCAACAGAAAAAAATTGGATGCAATTGATAAATATGGCACAACTCCGCACAGTATAAAAGGTATATTAGAAATAAGTAGTATAATTGATTTTTCAATACGCCGATATCTGTCAATTACATCAAAATACCCGGATATTAAATCGTATACAAAATTTTTAACACAATATTCGGAATTTAAAGGCATTGAATCCGATCTCGATACCATTATTTGCCTTTACAACAGAAAGGTTAAAGAGTTTAATTCTTTTATAATTAGTTTTCCTTATCTTTTATTTGCACTTTTTTTAAAGAAGGAGCCACGAAATACAATTCAATTTTAAAAAATTTTTTTTATTAAAAGTATTGCGAAAAAAGTATATAAGAAAGGGTAAATGCAATGCCTGCGGGCGGTGCTGCCAGGAAATATACATTAAACACGCAAAGGGCATTATAAAAGAAGAAAAGGAATATAACCGCTTAAGAAAACTGCATTGGTTTTATTCTTATTTAAAAATAGTGGCTAAAACAGAGGATGGCCTTGTTTTTGCCTGCACAAAACTGGACCCGGAAACTAAAAAATGCACTGCTTATAAAAACAGGGCACTTTTATGTAAATTGTACCCTCAGGAGGAAATTTTTATGATGGGTGGGGTAATCTCGGAAAACTGCGGATATAAGTTTGTTCCTATAGAAAGTTTTGAAGAAGTTTTAAGCAAGGTTAAAAGAAAAAAGTAAAATTAGCAATATTTAAAATTTACGGACTTTATATTATTGAAATAGTATTTGGCCGAATTTAATGAATATAAGTAATCAAATTGCAAATAAATCCGGATTGGTTAAATTTTCAGTTCGATTTGCTGAAGCAGGCGGGGAAAAAGTCGCTAATATTGTTAATGCTGCGGGTAAATTTGCCATAGCGCCTTTGGTTATAGCGTTTAACCCGCTTTCTAAAGAAAATAAGGAAACCCGTGTGTATTCTGCGTGGAAGCAGCCTATAGAAGCTGTTTTAACTATTGCTATTCAGCTATTGGCGCTTAATCAAATTGATAAATATGTAGATAAATTATCTCTTGAAGGCAAGCTAGCGGATGATTTTAATCTTAAAGGCGTCAGCAAAGGCCCTAACCTTGAATTAATTCAGAAAAAGCTTGGTGTATTTAAAGATAGAATAGGTATTTTAGCAGCCCTTGCTGCTATTCCAGTCGTAACATCTATTACGAACTGGGCTTATCCTAAAGCTATGAAAAAAATAATGCCTCAAACGGATAGTTTAAGAGAGGTGAAAAAATAAAAATGACCGTATCAGGAATTTTTAAAAGCCTTTCTAAAAGCACTTTTATGAATAAGCATGTTAATAAGGTCATAAGTGATGATATTTATGCTGCAAGGCTGCTTGTTTGCTCCAATGTTTTAAAAGATGCGGTTGTATATGGATTTCGTTACGATAAGAGCAGGAAAAATAAAGAAATCCCTGAGGAAAAAAGAGGGTTTGTCGCAGCTCTGGATTTAGCGAGCGGAGTTACAACGTGTGTTGTGCAACTGGCGCTGGGTTTTGCAATTAGCAATAGAAACATGCAAAAAATTGTTTGTAACAAATTATTTGGCCATCTTAAAGGTGAAGTGAATAGTATTGCAAAAAAAGGATTTATAGCGGCAGCAGCTTTAATAGGTTCTGGTGTTATTGGCGAGAGAATAATTGTTCCTCTTTTTGCAACACCAATGGCTTCTTACTTAAAAGAAAAACATTCAAAGAAAACCCCTACGGAAAATTATTATTTGAATAAGTATTTAGAGCTCACCGCGCGAAATCTAAACTTCATTAAGCTCGAGGTTCCCTGCCAAGACTGACGATTGCATCCAGCAGGCGGGCAGGAATGTCCATTGCCTCGTGAAAAACGCCAATCACCCCGATTGCGTTCTCTTCTTCAATGACCTCAAAAAAGATGCAATGTCGCTTGTAAGACACAAAATAAATCGGACGTTTTGCATCTTCTGCAAGGTCGCCGTATTTCCGCCAATTTTTTTGTCTTTTTGCGGCTAGGCCGACTGTTTCATACAAACCGGAGATATAGTTATCCGCTTGTTTTTCGCCCCATTTTTCATCTGTTGTATCATAAATGTTAAAAATTTCATCCTGGGCTGCCGAATAAAAGATTATCTCCATTATTTGGCCTTTCTTTTGGCTCTACAGCGTTGTTTAAATTCCTGAATAGCGGATTCAGGGTCAACTTTTATAAACTCACTAACAGGCCTGTTAATTCTGGCCACCAGTTTTGCCTTGAGCCTTTCGGTTTTTTCATGCTCTATTCTGACTAAATCTTGCCGGATTAAATCCCTGATATATTCGCTGGCGCTATCATAAAATCCCCCCTCGCCGCACATAATATTGACGTGATAGGCTAAAGATTCCGGTAAATTGGCATTCACTCGATTTTGTTTCATGGCCAGTTCCTTTCTGTTTTTGAAAGCATATTAACATTATAAACTTCTTGCGCACAGAAGTAAATATTTGTGCATAAAAATAAAGTTAAAATACAAAAACGTCCCTTAAGTCAATAATTAAATCCGCAAAATTTTTAACATTAATAGTGTCATCTTCTGAATAATTATCCGGCCGGCCGTATTTTTTATTGGATTTCAGTCTGAATACGCTTACAACCTTATAATCCGGCTCTACTATCCAGTATTCTTTTACACCGGCCTGCTCATACTTGTTGAACTTGTATAACTTGTCCATTTTGCTTGATGCCGGGGAAACTATTTCTATAATAAGTACTGGCACGCCAAAATAGCCTGTATCTTTAAGTTTTGATTTATCGCATATAACAACAATATCAGGCTGCAAAACAGTTGTGGACTCTTCGTCAGATTTTTTGTTTTCCGGTAACCTCACATCAAACGGCGCCAGATATGTTTCACAGGGTTTATTTTGGAAGTAATTTAAAAATTGCCGCCCCAATTGAGCAACTATTTTCTGATGTTGCCAGCTTGGCGCAGCCTGCATATAGGCTACTCCATTAAGCAGCTCCCATTTTTCCCGGTCGTCCCAGGTCAGGTAATCAGAGTATGTATAGGGTTTATCCTGTTTTTTTGGCAAGCGGGTCACTACACCTCACCGCGCGAAATCTTGTCCAATAAATCCTCTATTTTCTTGCCTTTTTCAAGGGATTCATCAAGGAAAAACGTTAGTTCCGGGATATGCCTGGTTCTTATTCTTTTGCCAACTTCTTTTCTTATGGCATATGCGGCATCTGCCAGCGCTTCCATTATGGTCTGCTTTTTTTCTTCATCGCCGTAAATGCTTATAAATACCTTTGCATACCTGTAATCAGGCGACAATTCAACATCAGTTACGGAAATAATGCCTGTTATCCTGGGATCCTTAAGTCCGTGCTGAATTACGTCACTAATCTCCCTAATAAGAGCTTTTCTAATCTTTTCCCCTCTTGTATTCATGGTGATACTCCTTATACCAGGGTATGTCTTTCAATCTTTTCTTTAGATAAAACCTTGATTATGTCACCAATTTCAATATCATTAAATTTATCGAAAGATATGCCACATTCATAACCGCTGGCCACTTCTTTTGCATCGTCTTTAAAGCGTTTAAGCTGGCCTATGGTTCCTTTATAAATCTCTTTTCCGTTTCTAAGTAGTTTAGCTTCTTTGTTTCTTATTATTTTCCCGTCAAGCACATAACAGCCGGCGATTTTCGTAGTTTTGCCTACTGTAAATACCTGTCTAATCTCAGCAGTGCCGATTTCAATTTCCTTATACTCCGGTTCAAGGAGCCCAAGCATTGTTTGCTCAATATCTTCCATCATTTTATATATGATATCGTATTTCCTTATTACAACGCCTTCATCCGCTGCCACTCTTAATGCGTTCGGGTCTTCCTTAACTCCGAATCCGACAAGAATAGCGTTACTTGCGGATGCAAGCATTACATCAGCTTCGGAAATGTCTCCGACTCCGAGGTGGACAACCTTGATAAAGATTTTTTTGGATTCAAGCTGTTGCAGGGCGTTATTCACAGCTTCAGCAGCGCCGTGTGTTCCAGATTTAATTATTATATTAAGCTCTTTTGTTTCCCCTTCAAGTCCTTTAAGCAGCATTTCGCGCTTTACCTGCATTGGGGCAATAGCTTCCAGCCTGGTCATTCTTGTTATGTCACTTCTTTTATTGACTAAATCCTTCATCATTCTGTCATTTTCAACAGCTTCGAAGAATTCCCCGGCCTCAGGCACTTCAGAAAGCCCTAAAACTTCAACAGGAGTACTTGGTCCGGCTTGCTGAACTCTTTCACCGCTGTCATCAATCAAAGCCCTTATCCTGCCGCCTACTGTGCCCGCTACAATAAAATCACCCACTTTAAGTGTTCCTGACTGTACAAGGAAAGTAGCTACAGCGCCTTTGCCCTTGTCGAGCTTGGATTCAATTATTACACCTGATGCAGGAGCGCCAGGATTTGCTGATAACTCTTCAACATCAGCAACGAGAATAATATATTCAAGCAGTTCATCAATATTAAGTCCCTGAAGTGCGCTAACTTCTACTGTTATTGTTTCACCGCCCCACTTTTCAGGAACAAGCTCATACTCGGTAAGCTGCTGCAATACTCTGTCAGGATCAGCGCCTTCCTTGTCAATTTTATTTACAGCCACAATTATAGGTACCTTTGCTGCTTTAGCATGGTTTATAGCCTCAATTGTCTGCGGCATAATACCGTCATCTGCCGCCACAACAAGAATTACGATATCTGTGACTTTTGCTCCCCTTGCCCTCATTGCAGTAAAAGCAGCGTGGCCCGGGGTATCAATAAATACAATTTTCCTGTCATTTACTTCTGCTCTGTAGGCGCCAATAGATTGGGTTATGCCTCCAGCTTCAGTACTGACTATTTTATGCTTGGTTTTTCTGATTGAATCAAGAAGCGTGGTTTTTCCATGGTCAACGTGTCCCATAATAGTAACCACGGGAGCTCTGTGCAAAAGTTTTGATTCATCTTGCTCTTTTTTTGCAGGTTTTTCAGCTGCTTTTTTCTCGGCTTCCGGTTCAATTATTGTATATTCGAAAGCTTTTGCCGCTTCTTTTGCGGTTTCCACGTCAATTACCTGATTAACAGTAGCCATAATTCCTGACATCATTAACTGTTTAATTACTGCTGCTATGCTTAAATTCAGCTTTGCAGCAAGTTCACCAACAGTTAACTGTTTATCGATAATTACTTCTTTAGCTATTTCAACAGGGACTTCTTCTTCTCTTAATTTTTTCTTCGCAGCAAGCTTGGCCTGGAGTTTTAGTTCCTCCAGCCTTTCGAGCCTTTGTTCTTCTCTTTCCCTGAAACTATCTTTTTTCTTTGGAACTTCTTTTCTTACCGGAACCCGTTTTGCCTGTTCAGCAGTTTCTCCCGGCTTAGGCGGAGCTTGAGTTTGAGACTGTGGCTTGAATGGCGGTCTTGGGCCCTGACCAGGCCTGAATGGAGGCCTAAATGGAGGCTTTTGACCCTGGCCTGACATAGGCGGTCTCTCGCCAGGTCTGAATGGAGGCCTAAACGGAGGCTTTTGGCCCTGCCCTGACATAGGCGGTCTTTCACCAGGCCTGAATGGAGGTCTTTGGGGGGCAGATCCCTGTCTGAATTCTGGTTTTTGAAATTCTGGTTTCCTGAAATCCTGTCTCTGAGGTTCAGGCTGTTTAACTTCCGGTTGTTTAGTTTCTGACCTTAGAGGTTCAACTCTTGGCTCCTCTGGCTTAGCAACAGGTGTCGGCTGTGTAATTACGGCAGCCTTTACTTCTTTCTTTTCTTGCTCTTCTTTTTTCTCAGGTTCTTCTACTATAGGTGGTTTTTCCCTTTTTATAAGCCTGGGTGGTCTTATATTAGTGTTGACAGCAGAAGTAGTCTCTTTTTTTCCTTTTAAAAGAGACTCAAGTTTTACTGCTTCTTCCGGGCTGATTGTACTGGAGTGTGACTTTACAGTAACACCCAGTTTTTCCAGGGCAGTCACAACCTCTTTATTCGAGAGGTTCAGCTTCCTTGCTATATCATATACTCTTATTTTTTCTGCTGCCATTTACTTTATTCCTGTTAGATTCTTAATTTGTTCAATAATTTCCTGAGATATTTCTGTTTTTAGTGATTTGGGAAGTTTTTTCCTTTTAATTACATTTTGTACGCACTCTTTATTATAACAAATATAAGAAGATCGGCCAAAATATGTTGAAGGGGGATTTATTAATATGTTGCGAGTGTTGTGTACCCTGGTTATTTTCACCATTTGAGAGGATTCGTTAATCTTGTTACACCCTAAACATTTCCTAATGGGCAAATTATTTAATCCTCCTGTTCGGCTGTTTCTTCAGATTCTTGAGATTCGACATATTCCTCATAATCCTGATCTTCCTGTTCCATTTTTTCATACTGGGAAAGACTCTTTATGTCAATCTTCCAGCCTGTTAACCTGTGTGCGAGTCTTACGTTCTGGCCTTCCCTGCCAATCGCCAGACTTAACTGGTCATCCGGTACTATCACAACCGCTACTCTATTATCCGGGTCAAGGATTTGTACTGATACTATTCTTGCCGGAGAAAGCGCATTAGTAATGTATTCTACCGGGTTATCAGTGTACCTGATTATATCGATTTTTTCGTTTTTAAGTTCATTAACTATGGTTTGGATCCTGCCGCCTCTTGGGCCAATGCATGCTCCTACCGGGTCAACGTTAGGGTCTGTGCTTGCTACAGCTATTTTTGTCCTGAAGCCTGCTTCTCTTGCAATTGATTTTATCTCGATTATTCCGTCTTCTATTTCAGGAACTTCAAGTTCAAACAATTCCTGAACTATTCTCGGGTGTATCTGGGATAAAATAACCTGTGGAAGTTTGCTGGTTTCTCTAACGTCCAGGACATATACTCTTAGCCTGTCGTTAATTCTGTAGTATTCTCTTGGGATTTGTTCCTTTTTAGGCAGTATAGCGTCGGTTTTACCGATATTTACTATAGCATGCCGCGGTTCAACCCTTCTTACTATTCCGGTTACCAGAGTTCCTTTTTTTGAAGTGAACTCCTCAAGGATAAGTGATCTTTCAGCTTCTCTCAATCTCTGGGTGATAACCTGTTTTGCCGCCTGCGCTGCAATTCTTCCAAAGTCGGACGGAGTAACATCTACCTGGATTTCGTCTCCTACTTCAGCATTAGGGTCAATTTCCTGTGCTTCTTCAAGACTCATCTGAATGTGTTCGTCTTCAACCTGTTCGACAACTTCTTTTACTCGGAACACGCCGACTTCGCCGTTGATCTCATCAACAGCGGCAACAATATTTAAGACGTTCTTTTCCTTAAGATGTTTCTTATATGCTGTGAGCATGGCATCACAAATCAATCTCATTATGGCGTCTTTGGGGATGCCTTTTTCTTTTTCCATTTGATCAGTTGCTTCTACAAGCGCTTTGCCGACTTTAATCATTTTTTATCTCCTTAAAGGTTATATTCAGGATCAAGTTTTGTGTAAGAAATTTCATTATTTATATATTTTTTTATTACTTCATCATTAATTTCACTTATATAAATTTTACCGGTTTTCAGTTTTATTTTAGCTCTTTTGCCTTTAAAAATGTGGTATTCCCTTTCTGATTTAAGCTTTCTGTCTATTCCCGGGCTGCTCACTTCCAGATAGTAGGGGACAGTAATGATTTCATCGAGGTGTTCAGAAAGTTTCCTTGTCACATTTTCGCAGTTTTCGTGTGTAATGGGTTTTTCGGGGTTATAAATAAATATTTTAAGCGTCCATTTACCGGCTTCTTTGACAAAATCTTCTTCCACCAGGATTAAACCGCTGTCTTTAACGATTTTATCCACGACCGGCATTATTTTGCTATTCATTTCAGTTTTACTTATCAAGGTTAGACCCCTTATTTAACTTATAAAGAGAGCAGGACTTAACCCGCTCTCTTTATGAGATTGATGTAATGTTACCATCAAATTGTTATAATTACAAATTTATTTAATCAGATTAACGCTGTTGGTTTTATGTTTATTGTTAAAAATATGCGCTACTGCGGCCACCGCTCCAATTGACATGCCTGCCGCTGCTCCAGCTGCTGCCCTATCTATTCTTAAAAACTTTTTCATATGGGGATAAGTGGTTTCTATGATGCCTTTAGATAACTTTTTAGCTACTTCTTCTTTTGTTAAATTTTTAGCGGAATCTATACCCATTTCCTTTAATAAATCCAAAGCCCATTTTTTTCCTTTTTGCTCACCTTTTTTAAGGGAGTTAAAAAACCAGATGTTAATTTTTGTTCCGTTATTTTTAACAAATTTATCCAAAGCTTTATCAGAAACAGGCAGTACCGCTCCTGTTAAAGCACCCACCGCTCCAAGTCCCGCAGCCGCTTTGAGAACTGTTTTTGGGTTATCATATGATCTTTTTTCAGGGGGTTGAATATTTGATTGCGGAGGGTTAATTGACATAAATTTTTCCTTTTTGTTAAACCTACCTAATTATATAAAACAACAAAAAAGAAAAAATTAATCGTTTATTTATAAATATTTGTAACAAAAATGGCGGGTTTATCCCGCCATTTTTAATATTAAAAGCTTTTTAGCTTAAATTTATGCGTTAACAGTTAACTTGTTTGCTACCATTTCGGTTGTTTCTGCGAGCCTTGTTGAGTAGCCCATTTCGTTGTCATACCAGGAAACAACTTTCACCATATTGGTGCCCATGGTCATTGTTAAATCAGAATCAACACTGCTTGAATAGTGTGAGCCGATGAAGTCTGAGCTTACTACAGGCTCTTCAACATACTCAAGAATTCCTTTTAAATATGTTTCTGATGCATTTTTAAGTGCTGCGTTAACTGATTCTTTTGTTACAGGTTTTTCGGTTGTTACTACCAGGTCAACGATTGATACGTCTGGAGTAGGAACTCTCATTGCAAAGCCGTTTAATTTACCTTGCATTTCAGGTAATACTAAACCAACCGCTTTAGCTGCGCCTGTTGTTGTAGGAACTATGTTCATACAAGCTGCTCTAGCTCTTCTAAGGTCTTTGTGGCCAGCGTCAAGAACTCTCTGGTCGCCTGTGTATGAGTGAATTGTTGTCATTAAACCTTCTTTAATGCCGAATTCTTTGTTAAGAACCATAGCTATAGGAGCAAGACAGTTTGTTGTACAGCTTGCCATTGAAATTATGTTCTGTGTTGCAGGATCATAACTGTCATGGTTGATTCCTATACAGATTGTGTTGTCAACATTTTTCGCAGGAGCAGAAATAATAACTTTTTTCGCACCAGCGTCAATGTGTGCTTTTGCTTTTGGCCCATCGGTAAAGAATCCTGTTGATTCGATTACTACTTCCACGCCCAATGCTTTCCATGGAAGCTGTGCAGGATCTTTTTCTGCATAGAATTTAATTTGTTTGCCGTTTACAACGATACCTTCATTGTAAGCTGATACTTCGCCGTCAAATCTGCCCATAATTGAGTCATACTTGAAAAGGTGAGCTGCTTGATCAGGTGTTAAACCTGGGTCATTGATAGCAACATATTCAAGCCTTGCGAAAGAACCGTTTGCTACAGCGGCTCTAAGAGTGTTACGTCCGATTCTTCCAAATCCGTTTATTGCGACTTTTACCATAATATAAACCCCATTTTTCCTATTAACATACATTTTCTTTATAGTTAAAACATGTTAATAAATCAAGAGGATTTAGCAATTTTCATTATTCAGCCTTGTTAATTAATACGTGATGATGAAATTAAGCTATAATTACTATCCATACTCTCCAAATAAGCACGGACATGTGCAGTTTGGAGTAAGGGATTATAAGGCAGTCCAACAGGAAAATGGCATTTTATTAAATGCATCCCAATGGTTTAGAAAAGAAGGAGAATTCCTTACAAAAGAAGATTTGCAAATATTAAAGAGTGCGTTTAAGAATGTTTTTGACAATAAACCAAAGCCTTCAATGCTTATAATCGGAGTTGCAGACCTGGAAGAGCCCTTTACATACTTAAGCATATTTAATGAAATGAAGAATCATCAACCTATTGAAAGCTATCTTGATTTAAACTGCGTGGATTTAAAGCCTAAAATTTCGGATTCAAAAATTGATCAAATTTCTTACCTAACAAAATACTATGATTATGGCTATTTTGAAGACAGATATGGAGAATCCTTTCCATGGACAAGTTTTTTTGGAGAAATTTCTAGTTCTAAAAAATACGCTATACTACCAAAAATAACCGAATATTTAAAAAAAGTACTTTCTGACCCTAAAAAAGCGCATTGGGATACTGATGTAGTTGATTTTGCACTCAATGAAACTAAAAAGGGAAAAGAAGGGAAATATGACATTATATCCTGTAATTTTGTACTCGACTATCTCAAAGATGTTAAAGAAGAGAAAGAAACAGCTTTTAACCTTGTAAACATACTAAATTCCGGGGGATTATTAATTGCCAGAGGGCCCATGTTTCGGTTTCTTATAAAAAACAATATTAATAAAAATGGCAATACTGTTCTACAGGAATTAAGCCCCGGCTCGGGAATTTATAGAAAAGTGAGTGACGTAAGAGTTAATAATTCCTAACCGCTTTAAATTTTCTTGTGATTCCTTTAGTAAATGTTTTTTCAGGGTATCCGAGAATAAAAGCTAATGCCACCTTTTCCTTCTTTAAAATGCCGTATTTTTCCTTTAATTGGGAATTTTTATTTATAGCTGGAGGCACAGACCCGATTATACAAGTACCAAGTCTCAGTGAATCCGCGGCTGTCATGGCAAGGGTTGCGGCAATAATAGCATCTTCGCTATCACACAGCTCTGTTGTGTAAAACACCAGTACGGCAGGCGCGTCATAAAAGAGGATATCTTCCCCTTTTTCCCTTGATTCCACGGTCATATCAAGGAGAGGAACAATAAATTCATTAAACATTTTGTAGTTTGCATCCCCAATAAGCGGCTTTACAAGCTTTAAAACAAAGGGATTCATTATTTTTCCGATTTTTTTAAAAGAATTTACAACATCGCCGGCAAATTCCTGCACCTTGTCAAAACCGTTAATTACCAGCACTTTAACCTCATATGGCGGGATACTGATAGCGCCGGTTGCTCCTGCCTGGAGGATTTTATCAATAATTTCCTGCGGCACTTCCTGTTTTTTGAATTTTCTTGCACTTCTTCTTTTGGAAAGAAGGGCGTAGAGCTGCTCATAACCGATAGAATCTTTTTCCAGCTCAAAAATATCCTGTTCTGAAATACCTTCCCCTCTTACTTTAATGGCATCTACAGGGCAGCTCATCATGCAATGCCCGCATTGAATACACCCAAAAGGCGCATCATTGTTAATTTTTACTTCATTATTTTCATACAATAAATATTCTGCCGGGCATGCTAGAGCGCATGCGCCGCATTTTGTGCAGCTTTCATCAAAAGTTATGTGGACAGGCTTTTCTTTATTTAGCATAAATTTATTTTAACATAACCCTGCCCTGCAAGCTTGTGGAAACAATGATAAATTTACTTAAATTTTTAGCAATTTTTATTATTCAGCTTCATTAAATGAAGTAGTACAGAATTAAAAAAGTAAAATTATGATTTCTCCAGCAGCATATCCAGCTATAAACTATAATTACCGCCCCTGCCCGCTAAATAAGCATGGCAATATTGGATTTGGGGTAAAAGATTATCAGGAACTCCTCAAAAAAGAATCACTATTGAATACTTCACTCTGGTTTAGGCAATTACATAGTAAAAATACTAAAAAGTGAATTTAGAAAAGTACTTGAGTCTAAACCAAAAGCCAAAATGCTTGTAGTGGGTGTTGCAAATCTTGAGGAGCCGTTTTCTTATTTGTCTATACTCAGTGAAATGCAAAATCATAGACCCATTGATGATTATCTGGACTTAAATTGTGTGGATTTAAAGCCTGAAATTCCTAATACAGAGGTTGATAAGCTTTCTTATTGTGAAAGAGGGTATTTTTATGATTTTTATCCTAAATCAAGCTTCATTAAGGAACCTGATTTTTATGTAACAGGTTCAGGTAAATGTGTATCAGGTTATAGATATAAGGCAAAACCTCATATAGTTGAATATCTTACAAAGGTTGTACGCAATCCTGAAAAAACTTTTTGGAATACTGACATTGTGGATTTTGCAGAAAACGAAGCTAAAAAGGATGAACAACGCAGGAAAAAATATGACATAATATCCAACCATTATGTATCAATGTATTTAAACTATGATGAAGATATAAAAACAGCAGTTAATCTTGTTAAAATGCTAAACCCGGGAGGAATATTGTTAACACACGATGATGGAGTTTTTCCTGAAATTATGAAATGTTATGTTAATACCAAAAAAAATAAAGTTTTAGAAAAAGTTGGCCCGGGCATCTATAAAAAAGTGGGCGAAATAAAAAAAGAAAAGGTTTGATTTCCTTATTTCCCCAGAATCCTACCCTCTACTTCCCGAGAAACACTAAAACTTTGCTTTAAACTCCTTAAAAACTGCTCAGGATCATCTGCTGTATAAAACTTACCCCGTGTCGCAAGCGCTACACACCTTAAATTACTAATAACAGAAGGCTCAGAAGAAACGTCAAACCCTATGACATCTATTGATATATCAGAATTTTTCCTGACAAGATCAACAGCCAGCTCGCACGGACTGCCGCTGCATGTTTCCATGCCATCACTTACCAGAATAATCCTTTTTTTGCCCGGCATATTACTAAAATCATAGGTAGAAGCCTGCTCCAGAGAATAACATATTGGCGTCCAGCCTACAGGTTCGAGTTTTGATAACTCCTGGGAAATCACCTGGCGGTTATTTTGGCCGACCGGAACCAGCAGATCAGATATTTCGCACTTATCAATTCCAAGAAAGCCTTTTAATTTATCCCTTTTATGGCCGTACACCCTCAACCCAACATTAACAGTGGGAGGAATTTCGGACAGTACTGTGCTTATTGTATTTTTTGCAATATCAATTTTCCTCTGGCCGTTGATTTCATCCTCCATGCTCAAGGAACAATCAAGAATAATAAGCACATTTTCCCTTTGCTCAGAAAATGCCATGCTTATGCAAAAAATGAAGCTTACTAGAAGTAAGGTTAGTTTTTTCATAATTTTTGGTTATCTATTAAAGGCATGAAGTGCTCTTAAGAGATTTTCCGGTTTTTGAAGACCTACATGTTCGTATGCAAAAGTTATCAGGTCTAATAAACTTCTCCAACCGCAAAACTCTGTATCCTGTTTTAACAGGTTATTTCCTATTTTCATATAGTACATGCTGGTAGTGTTAAAACTTTTTACTCCGCTTTGGCCGTAATTACCGTGGACAATTTCTTTTAAAAATTCAAAACCTAACTTGTGTTTCCTACAGTACAAAATCAAAGGTCTAATAACAGAGTGATCTTTGTATTTGTTCCGCAGGTTCTGAGCCTGAATTTCA
>MFRL01000020.1 GCA_001784565.1 Candidatus Melainabacteria bacterium GWF2_37_15 | reverse complement strand
CTGAATAGCCAGGGAATGCGTAATTATGCATATACCATTTTTCTGTCTGAGGATCGACTCCTTCAAGTTCCTGAGCTGCTCCCGGGCCTGCCAGTGTTGCACTGGAGAGAACCTGAGTGCTTCCTCTTGTAAACAATCCGGTGCCGTGAACCCTCGGAAGAAAGCCGACTTCGCAGGTTATAGGCCTGATTTCATTATATTTTCTTCCATCAGCCCTAACTCCTTCATTTATAATCATGCCGCGCATGACTTCCTTTTCAAGAGATTTAAATTCTTCTCCCACAAAGTCAAGACCTGATTCTGCAAGCAGAGTTTTTATTGAATGGTCTTCGGGCAGTTCTTTTATTTTTTGTTTAAGTTCTTCTTTAGCAGAGCCTATAAGTTCTTTTCTTATAGCCCTGTCAAACTGGTGGTATGCTTCGTGGACTTTAGGTTTACATACTTGTGAAACAAGCTTTTTTATTTCAGTTGTGTCATACGGATCAACGTATTCCTTTTTAACCACTCCGCATTGGGCTATGAATTCCAGCTGCGCCTGGACATGCCTTTTGATTTCCTGCATAGCGAATTCAACTGCCTGAACAATTTTTTCTTCAGTTACAAATTTACAGCCGGCCTCAACCATAATAACCGAGTCTTCTGTACCTGCAACGACTATATCAAGGTCACTATTATTAGCCTGTTCATAAGTAGGGTTAATGATAAACTGGCCGTTAAGCTCGGAAACTCTTACAGCGCTAATTGGGCCTTCAAATGGAAGTCCTCCAAGCCCCAGTGCAAGTGAAGCGCCGAATACTGCAAAGGTATCAGGCTGTTGTTCCTGATCAGAACTCAGGGTTGTTGCCACGATTTGCACGTCATTTCTGTATCCTTTAGGGAATAGGGGCCTTACTGGCCTGTCAATAAGCCTGCTTATTAAAATTGCTTTATCAGAAGGTCTTCCTTCTTTTCTTGTAAAGCTGCCTGGGATTTTACCGATTGATGATAATTTTTCTTCATAGTCCACAAGCAGCGGGAAGAAATCTATCCCTGGCCGTGGTGTTTCTGAACCAACAGTAGATACAAGCAGAACATTGTCTCCCCATTTTACTGTAACTGAGCCTGCTGCAGAGCGTGCAAGCCTACCGGTTTCCAGTTCTACCTGTTGTTCTCCGATTTTAAGTGAATACTTTTGAATTGATTCCATGTTTTACTTCTTTTCCTTTACTTTCGTCTTCTCTATACTTTCTCAAAATTAGTATATATTAAACAAGATATAAAAGACAAAATAAAAAACCTCCAAGGGGGTTAGAGGTTTTTAGCTAAAATAGAGAGTTAGAGGTCATATCTTTACAAATCAAATTATAAGATAAAAACAAAATTTGAATACACATTTAAACGTAAAATTTACACTTGTTTACAAAACACTCAATTGAGCACAAACTTCTTTTGCTGCTTCAACAGCCTTATCAATGTCTTCTACACTGTTTTGCTCAGTAACGCAAACAAGTATGCCATTTTTAGTATTTATACCAATGAAGATACCTTTGTTTATCAGCTCTTTTATAAAATCTTCTGGTGAAATATAATCAACTTTCAGCACAAATTCATACAGGAAAGTATCATAAGCAATGCTGAGTCCCGGGATTTTTCTTAATTTGTCCGCCATATAATGCGCTCTTTGTATTGAAATATTTGCAACTTCTTTTAATCCCTGCGGTCCAACTACTGATAAGTAAACTGTAGCCGCTAATGCAGTAAGCGCAGTGTTTGTGCAAATATTACTTGTGGCTTTTTCACGTCTTATATGTTGTTCCCTTGCTTGCAAGGTAAGTGTAAAAGCTTCTTTTCCGTTTTTATCTTTAGTAAAACCAACAATTCTGCCGGGTAACTGCCTTAAATACTGTTCTTTGCAGGCAATAAAGCCCCCGTTCGGCCCTCCGAAATTCATGCCTAGTCCTAAAGGTTGGAAATCCCCAACAACTATGTCTGCACCATATTCTGCAGGACTTCTAAGGATAGCAAGACTCACAGGATCAACACAAACTATTAGCTTAGCCGAAGAATTATTTGTTATGTTTTCAATGCAACCAAAATAATTTGGATTCTGTATCAAAATACAGGCATAGTTATCAAAGTTAATATCACCCTGCAAATCAGACACATTAATCTTTATATTAGCGCCATAACAATATGTTTTAACTACTTCCATATATTGAGGGTTTAGCGCATTTGACACCAATACTTCATCTTTTTTTGTTATCCTTGAAGCCATCAATACAGCTTCTGCGCAGGCTGTTGCACCGTCATAAACTGATGCGTTTGAAACATCCATGCCGGTTAAATTGCAAATAAGAGTCTGGTAATCAAAAATTGCCTGTAAAGTTCCCTGGCTAACTTCGGGTTGATATGGAGTATAAGCTGTATAAAATTCTGCTCTTCCGATTATAGCCTGAATACTGGCAGGTACGTACCTGTTATACACGCCCCCTCCGAGAAAAGAGATATGCATATTCAAGTTGCAATTTTTCCCTGCCATTTCAGCTAACTTTTTAGCTGCTTCCATCTCACTAATACCATCAGAAAGATTTAGTTGAGGCATTCTCGGCTCTATATGCTTAAACAGGTCATCAACAGAGTTTAAATTTATTTCTTTGAGCATTTCCTGACGGATTTCATCAGTATGTGCCAGATAATTAAACAATTTTACTCTTCCTCTTGTTCCAGAAAATCTTTATATTCGTCATAGTACATTGCATCGTTCAGGTCATCACTTTTAAAATCAACTACTTTGACTAACCAGCCATCCCCAAAACAGTCATTATTAATGGATTCAGGGTCTTCCTGCACTTTTTCATTTATTTCTACAATTTTTCCCGATACGGGTAAATACAGCTCCGAAGCTGCTTTTACTGACTCAATAGTTCCAAAGATGTCACCTTTTTCAAATGCAGTGCCAACTTCCGGTAATTCCACAAAAACAATATCTCCCAACTGTTCAACAGCAAAGTCAGTGATGCCTATCTTAAGGACATCTCCTTCCTGAATAATGTATTCATGGCTTCTTGTACATAAAACATTAGACATATCAACTGTCATGATGATTTGATTCTCCTATTTTCTGTTATATACTGGTTTTCCGATTATTTCAGCCGGATGAAGCTTACCCCTTATCATTATATCTATTTTTGTTCCCTCTGCAAATGGTTCTTTTGAGTCAATAAACCCAAGACCGATCCCGGTATTAGTACAAGGGGAGAACCCACCGCTGGTGACCTTTCCCATATCCTGATTTTCAATATAAATTCTATAATCATGTCTTGGAATTGATTTGTCAAGCATTTTAAATCTTACGAGTTTTTTCTTAACATTTTTAGTTTGCATCTGATTCAGGATAATGGCCTTACCAGCGTAGTCCGCCTGCTTATCGCGAGGGATGGCCCAGCATAGGGAGGCCTCAATCGGGGTGGTCTGTTCGTCCATGTCCTGCCCATACAGTAAATAAGATGCTTCCAGCCTCAAGGTATCTCTTGCTGCAAAGCCTACTGGAACCGCGCCATGTGCTACTAACTTTTTCCATAAGTCCACAGCGTCTTTATTTTCTACAATTATCTCGAATCCATCTTCACCCGTATAGCCTGTCCTGGCTATTAATACAGAATTAAGCTCTTTAATACTAAATCTTTCAGGATGATCAGTTTTACTTATGCCAATTGCTTCAACTAAGTCAGATGCTTTTGGCCCCTGTACTGCAATCATAGCCAATTCTTCAGACCTGTTATCTATAACTACATCATAACTGTTTTTCATGCTTATTAATCGACTTAGGTCTTCTTGTATTCTTGATGCGTTGACTATTAAAAGGTATCTGCCCTTTAATCTATAGATAATTAAATCATCTATTATACCGCCATCCTCGTTTACAAGCATGGAATAAGATGCTTTATTTTCTACAAGCTTTGATATATCCTGCGGAACAAGATTTTGCAAGTAAGAAAGCGCATCATTGCCAGAAACAAACACCTGTCCCATATGCGAAACATCAAATATTCCTACGTTATGACGTACTGCCAGGTGCTCCTCCTTTACTGAGCTATATTGCAGAGGTACTTCCCAGCCTGCAAACGGAAACATCTTTGCTCCCAATTTTACATGCTCTTCGTATAATGGAGTTCTTTTATTTTCCAAAATCTTACCCTTCCCTTTTAAGTATCAAAATTATGATAAATCAAAATTAAATTTTTTAAAAACTTTTGATTATCAGAAACCGCAAAAAATTCTATTAAAATTCTGTTTTTCTTCTTATAAATTTTAGTAAAAATGTCAATAAAATTAAGTAAAAAGTGGATATAAAATAAAAAAAAATCAAATTTTTCAGGACAATTTCGGCTTATCAGAAATTTTTTCTTTATTTTAGTGTATTGAGCACACTCAATGGCGTGTAAATTGTACACTATATGTTGCAGGATTTATCAGGGCAGACACATGTGTCTGCCCTACAGGATAATCATTAATTAGGGTGCATAAATGCACCCTACAATTTTTCGTTAATTGCAGCGTGGGCTAAAGCCCACCCTTTGCTTATTGTATAGAGTTGTTTACTGGAAAGATGCCGAAACAAGTTCGGCATGACGGAATGGAAGACTAAAGCCCTCCATTCCATGACGGTATTGTAACATTAATGCCGGTGCGCAATAGCGCACCCTACGCCTGCTTCTATTGTCATTGCGAGGGCTTTAGTCCGAAGCAATCCATCATTCCAGCCCGCATCTGGATGGATTGCTTCGCTTTGCTCGCAATGACAATAAAACATTATTTCTTGGATAGGTTCTAAATCAAAATTAAATTTTTTTAAAATTTTTAGCAATTTTTTCACATTCCTTGTTTTTATAAATATATAGGGATAAGGAAAATTTTTATTAGGGGGATTAGGGAATATGGCAGGGATTAATGAATTTATTAATGAAGTTCAAAATACTTATATGAATCAACATGGATACCAGGCAAGAACAGGTAACACCGGATTAAGGTTTAATGGTGGATATGCCGTTTATGATGGCAATGAAATGCTCTTATTTAGATGGAGTAAAGATAGACACGACAAAAACCAAAATGGTATAGCTGATGAAGGAGAAGGTAAACTTGCAGTTGCCACAGATAGATTTACGTTAGATAGAGATATGTACGGAAATGTTGATAGAAGCTATCAGGAAAACCATACAGGGGAACGGTTTATAGATGGCAATGAATGTTCTCATGATTTTAGATATGATTATAAAGGCGCTGATTTAGAAGCCAGAAACATGCCGCATAGCGCAACATTTTCCAATAATAATGGATATAGCAGAGTTAACGGACAAAATTTAACACCCTGGCTAGAATCAGGAATACAAGCAAACAGACAAAGACTTGATGAGATAGGTATAGGTTCTATAATGAACCCTTACGATAGCAATATTCCTGAAGTTGTAATGAGTAAAGATAAAGGTGTAATTGCATTTAATAAAGGCAATAGGGAAAGAATTTTCGATCCGAACGATACTGAAAATTGGGCAACGTTAGGACTGAATGGAAATTATTCTGTTCACGGAGCTAGAGAAACAAGGGATGGCGGAAATCTAATTGCATTATCTGATGATGATAAAGACCCTAATAAGGTAAGTTTATTCAAAGCCAAAGATATTGATGATAACGGCAAAATAGATGAAGATGAACTTATAAAACTTGGTAATGGTACTGAGAGAGTAAATCCAGATGCATTCAGGCTATATAATAACGAAGATAGAATGTATGGCAGGAATAATTTAAATAACTTTAATAATTCAAATAATATGAATAATGGTAATATGCTGCTTGATATACTCTTTAACTGGTTTATGCAGTCACAACAACAATACGGCAATTACAGAAATTACGGAAATTACTAAAACAGAAATTTTTCAAAGTTTTAAATAATTAAAAAGTAATGTAAATCTCCGCTCGATATTTTGAGCGGAGATTTCGAAATATATGGTATAATACTTTTATAAGTTCTAGGCTATATAGGAGGGGCTGCCATTGCTGACAGTTGAAATTCAGGCTCAGA
>MFRL01000019.1 GCA_001784565.1 Candidatus Melainabacteria bacterium GWF2_37_15 | reverse complement strand
TTTGCCGGCCACGCCCTATTTTTAGTTATTTTTATATTATTGTTTTATAGGTAACAACTTACGTTTTATAGTATAATCTATTTAAGCCATTAGAGGAGAGAAAAAATGTCAGAATACGTATTTAAAATGAAAAAAGGCGAAGTGGAAATAGAATTAAAATCAGATGACTCAAAATTTATTGAAGAACAGCTGAATAAATGGAGAGAAGCGCTTCTTAAGGAAGTTTAATTTATGACACACAACTATACCTTTACAATAAAAAAAGGCAAGGTTGAGCTGGAAGTAATTTCTGATGATAAATATTTTATTGTTACTGAATTTGATAAAATATTTAAAGAGCTTAGTAAGCACACGAAAAGACCTGAAATAACAATAAAAACTCCTAAACTTGAACCTCAACCGGAGCCTGAAAAACCAGCCCAAATTAATGAAACTGAAACTCCAAAATTTGAGCCGGAAAAGGAACTCGAAGAGGTTAAAGCTGAACCAAAAAACAACTTCCAGGAGATTATCAAACAAAAAATCCAAGAAGAATTGAGCGTTAATACAACCAAACCTAAAGAAAAAGCTGAAGAGAAAGACCTGGAAACTCCAGAGGAGCCGCTGCCTAAAAAATCCAAAGTGTATGATATCCTTGAGGAAAAGCTGGCCTCCCTGCCTGAAGAGGAAAAAAACAGACTCAATTTGTACAGGAAGGAAGAAAATTCCAAATCTTTGAAATTTAGCAGTCTTGAAGATTTAATTGACTTAAAAAAACCACAAACAAAGCTTGATTACCTGTTGATAATTTCATATTACTTGCAGGAACGAGAGTCTCAGGAAAAATATTCTTTGAAAAATATTAATTCCCTTGCAGTACCCCATGTTAAGAGCGCAATTGACCACTCAATAGTTCATGAAGCTGTTGCTAGTGAATATTTTGAAGTAATTCCTGACTACCTTGGAACAACGGGTATTACTGAGTATAAGATCACAAATGAAGGCATTGACTATATAATAAATGAACTATAAGAAAAATAAAGTAGTAGTAGCAATGAGTGGGGGAGTTGACAGCAGTGTTACCTCTCTTTTGCTTCTTAAACAGGGTTATGAAGTAATTGGACTGACTGGTGTTATGTCTGAGAGTTCAGAAAACGCTGTCCAGGAAGCCGCAAAAGTTTGCAATAGTCTTGGCATCAGGCATGAAATCCTGGATTTGCGCGAAAGCTTTGCTGATTTGGTTGTAAAATACTTTGATAACAGCTATATGACCGGCTTAACTCCGAACCCCTGCGTTTTCTGCAATAAAACAATCAAATGGGGAAAAATGACTGAGTTTGTGTTTAATGAGCTGGGAGCTGATTTCTACGCAACGGGGCATTATGCGCGAATTATTGATAACAAGTTGTACAGGGCCAAAGACCTGAAAAAAGACCAGTCCTATATGTTATTCGCACTGACACAAGAAGATTTAGCAAGGACTATATTCCCTCTGGGGGAATTAAACAAGGCTGAAGTTAAAGAAATTGCGAAAAAAAATAACCTTACTTCTGCAAACAACAAGGAAAGTCAGGATGTATGCTTTATTGAACCGCCAGCAACTACTCAATCCTACTTAACAAACAAATTCGGGGAAAAATCAGGCGAAATAATTCACTATAAAACTGGCAAAGTACTGGGAATGCACAGGGGTACGTTTAATTACACCATAGGACAGCGAAAAGGCATATGTATTGCTGCTCCTGAACCTTTGTATGTAATATCCACCGATCATAAGGAAAATAAAGTTATAGTTGGAGGCAAAGAGGATCTTTTAAGCAGTGAATTTACAGTGGAGAATGTCAACTGGCAGCAGGATTTTACAGAAAATGTAATGGTAAAAATCAGGTATAATTCCCCGGCGCAGGAGGCAACCATAAGCAGGACAGGTCATGTAAAATTTAAAGAACCAAAATCAGCAATTACTCCGGGTCAGGCAGCAGTATTTTATGATATGGACAATGAATATGTAATTGGCGGGGGGATAATCAGAACTGTTTAAATTCTTGTCCTAATACACTTTCCGGAACATTTGCGTGGTGAATGGTTGGAATAAAGGGGTCTGCCTCTATCCAAGAAGGCGCAAAGTAATTTCCATCGTCCGTATCGTTATATTTAAACCAGAGTTTGCCGTCTTTATCATATTTATAACCGGTCAAAAGTATCTCATGCCCGTCAGGAGTAATTAAATTATTCTGGCTATCCAGATTTGTAAGAAAACCGGTAATTATATTATTCCCACTGTTCAGGGAGTCCAGGAGCTGCTTTTTAGTGGTTGCAGGATCATAGTTATATTTAAGTATTTTAGTCGCATCATTATCCAGTTCCATATAGACTACCGGAACTTTTCTGCTTCTGCTGTCCACAATAGATTCAACAAACGCAATTTCAAACTGGTTTAACCCTTTTCCATCGCCTGTATCCTTAGACCTTTCATCTGTCAAGGAATCATAAGTGCCATGACTTCCCAATTGCATAAAAGCCGACTGCATAAGCACGTCAATCATTGACCTTGAATTCGGGATTCTATGATCTTCCTGAACATCAGCCCTTAAATATGCGTTTTCGTCAGGTCTTATGGTCACTTCAACATTTTGCCAGTCTATAGGTTTAAACTCAACATTTTGTTGTGACAGTGCACCGACCGCTTCAATCATACTGGGCAAAAGATCAGCATACTTTAATCTTGTCTTAACGCTTTTTTGCGGACTTGATAGCCCTTCTATATATCTTACAAACTCAGCAGGCTTTCTGTCAGCAAGGCTGAATTCTATGCTCGCCGCAGAACAGGTATGTCCTTTAAAGAAATTCTCATATCCTGAACCAGGAAGCATCATATTTTCAGGAATTTTTCCAAAGTTTTGTGTAATTATATAAGGGTCAGCCAGGGTTTTTAGCGTTTCTTTCAGAATGTTTTTAGGATTTAAAACAGGCACTCTTGGTTCATTTACAATCTTATACAGGTTTTCAAGCGTGGAAGAACCGTCAGTGGAATCTCTGGAATACAATTTTTTAGTATTTAAAAGGTTATGCAGCAGGATTTTTCCTTCAGGATCAAGATTTTCATTAAGTTTTGCAATAAGTTGCGCATCATTCTTAACTGCAAGCTGGTTATAAGCAGGGTTTCCATAATCCAGCACGCTTTTCGCCGGAACAGGAAGAGGATTTGTTTTATTGATATAATTATTAACGGGTGCGCTAGTAGTTAGAGCATTGCCCTGAGCGTTTCTCATACGAGTTTCAATATAACTATTAAAAAATTCGTTCATTTTTCCTGACTTCTTCCCTGCTATAATTATAAAAACCCAAAGGTTCCAAAATTTGCTAAAAAATATCCAAAATATTAATTTAATTATTCTGGCAGAAGGTGTAACGGAAAAAATTTTGCTGCCTGCTTTTTCAAAAGTTGCAGGCATTGATTTTAGTGAAAATGGAATAAAAGTAATATCCTCCGGCGGAAAAAACCGGCTATGGAGGCTTTATCACAAATTATCACAAGAAATAAATTTACCAATTTTTATGATTTTTGATTCTGATGCAGCAAATTTGATCGAATCAAACAGACATTTTTTAAGAAGCACGGATGACATTTATGCCATCTCAAAAGGCGAATTCGAGGACATCCTGCCGGACAAGCTTATTTGCAAGGCCATAAATAAACATTATGGGCTCCTGGGCAATATAACCATTTCCGACGTAACAGGCAAAACTGGAAAAGCTCAAATTTTAACAGATTTATTCAGGATAAAAGGTTTCGGCACATTTAAAAAAGCTGAATTTGCTCAAATATTAGCAGGCTGCATAAAAAGTGAAGCTGATTTATCAGAGGAATTGCAAGAGCTTTTTAAAGTTTTAAATTCTAAGTTAACAAAATAAACCAGAAATTTTTTTATTTTCAGGTTTTATATAGTTAAGATGAATAGTGTCACGTCAAAATTGTATAATATATCGCATGAAATACAGAGTAATACTGTAATGAACAGAGCTGTTCTGGGCGTGTTTGGGTTTTCTATTCCTTATGCGTTAAATGCTAATAATAAAACTGAGGCAAAAGAAAGAATACTTGATTGTTCACTATATATGACTATTGCTTATGGCTCACCTGCTTTATTACTCCCTTTAATAAATAAAACTGTTCTAAGAAGAGCAGGCATTATAAAGAATTTTAAAGATAAAGGAGTAGAAATAGTCAGGGTTTCTAAAGGATATTTAACAGAAAACGCCCCAAAAATGATAAAAGGAATAAAGGAAAAAGGAGAAGAGCTGGGATTAGAAAAAGAATTTAATGAAATTTTGGCGAATTTTAAAGGCAAGGAAGAAACTTTAAGAAAAACTTTGATAAAATGCCATAAAAACATTGCTGCTGCTGATTTTATTTTTACAAATTGCGGTATAGCAAGTATTCCCTGGATAGTTAATGAATTCACCGAGCGGACAACCGGAAGAAAAGGCTACAGTGGTGAATTTAAAATGGCTGATAAAAATTATACTGACAAACAAAGTGAAAAACATGAAAAAAATAAATGGAAAAAAATGGCATTATCTTACGCTCTTGCTATTACTCCTTCCATAGTATTGCCCGGGGTTTTAGCAAAAGCTATGCTGAAAAATCCTGCTAAATTAAAGGGAGTATCAAAATGGTTAAATAAAAATGCTCAAAATTTTGATTATAAAGACGGAAAGTATATGAGCATGTTAACCTTCGCTGCAATGTGGATCACCGGGGAGTTTCCGACATACCTGCTTGCCTGCCGCAATAAACACGAACTTAAATATAAATCCGTTGCTTTTCCAATTTTAGGTTCATTTTTCTTTGTGGGAGACAGGCTTTTAAACAATATTTTTGGAAGAACCATTGACCGCTTTAAAAAGACACAAATAATGAATAATAAAGAATATAAAAATGCAGGATTCTGGAAAAAATTATGGATGCCTATGAAATCCTTAAATGATATTAAAAAATTGCCCGGAGATCTTGGAGTAAAATCACTAAAATATGCAACCGGAACATATTGGGGCAACCTGGCCATAAATGCGGCTCTTCTTGGTGTACTTTTGCCTAAAATCCTGAACAAGGTATTGCACAATGATGTAAAGGCAGAAACATCCCCAAAAAACTCATTTTTTAACCTTTCAGAAACTTTACGGCTTTATACCACTAAAACTCATTCTCAACCAGCTCACAAATTATATGAGAAATAGTAATATGTGCGTTCTGAATTACAGGCGTGTTGTTACTCGGCACCATAAGGGTTATATCGGATAAATCCTTCAGTTTGCCGCCGGAATCCCCGGTCAGGGAAATCACTTTCATTCCTTTTTGCCTGGCAAGAATAGCTGCTTCTACTGCATTCACAGAGTTTCCACTTGTAGAAATTGAGAAAAACACGTCATCTTTTTGTCCAAGAGCTTCAACCTGGCGGACAAACGTTTTATCATAGCCAAAATCATTACCTATAGCTGTAATAATAGATGTATTAACATTAAGGGCAATAGCAGGCAATGCAGGACGATCAATTCTGTAAAATTTCCCGACCATTTCCGCTGCAATATGCTGTGAGTCAGCAGCACTGCCGCCATTTCCGCAAATCAAGAGTTTCTTGCCAGCCTTGAAGGCGTTTATTATGAGGTTTGCGGCGTGTTCAATGAGATCTGATTGGTTTTTAACAAGTTGTAAAACATCTATAGTTTCGTCGATCCTGCCAGTTATTGTATCAGTCTTTAATTTCATTCCATTACCCTTATTAAATTATTAACTTCCTTGATTTTAGGATTTTCAGCCATATCTTTTACAGCCTGCTGGACATCTTTCTCTTTTGCAAGCTCTGTTAACAGTATTATCCTTGCGCTTCCATCTTCCAATATTTCTTTTTGTACTATGCCATGAAGATTTATACTATTTTTTCCGCAAATAGTGCCCAAATCACCAATTACTCCCGGTGTGTTAAGAGCTGTTACTCTTATATAATACTTGTTTATGGTTTCCTTAATATCCTTAATCTTTGCGTCCTTTCTGTTTTTGCCAAAACGCATCATTGGCAGAGGATAATCTGCCACGTTTATTTCATTGGCTAAACACAAAATATCACCTACAACAGAACTTGCTGTAGGGAATTTGCCTGCGCCTGGCCCGGAGAACATTACCCTTTTTACCGGGTGGCCTTCGATAAGAATGGCATTCAGTACACCATCTATTCTTGAAATGGAATAATCCTTGGGCACCAGCATAGGATGAACCCTTACATCAATACTTTCATCCTCATCATTCTGCACAAGTCCAATTAACTTAATCTTATAACCGAATTCATTTGCATAACCGATATCTACCGGGCTTATGCGGTCAATCCCTTCTTTATAAACAGAATTAATGTCTATATTCTTATTAAAGGCAAGAGAAGCAAGTATAGCTGTTTTATAGCCTGCATCGTAGCCCTTCACATCAGCGGTAGGGTCAGCTTCAGCATAGCCTTTATTTTGGGCTTCTTTTAGCACTTCTTCAAAGCTGGCTCCTTCCTGCTCCATTTTTGTAAGGATATAATTTGTTGTCCCATTTAAAATACCGGCTATTCTTGTTATTTTATTAGCTGATAAAGACTGCTTTAACGGCATTATAATGGGGATTCCGCCAGCTACCGCTGCCTCATATAAGATAACAACGTTGTTTTCTTCAGCTAATTGGAATAATTCCTTGCCGCGCTTTGCTATTAGTTCCTTATTTGCTGTGACTATATGCTTTTTATTTTGTATAGCCTGTTTAATGAAATCAAACGCAGGATTAATACCGCCAATAAGCTCAACAAATATTTTAATATCCGGGTCATTAATCAACTCTTGTACGTTATCAGTAAAAAGACTTTGGGACAGTTCCGGGTATTGCTTGACTTTACTAAGGTCTTTTTCAGCTATTTTTTTTATTTCAACTGTATCAATATTATTTAAAACTGTTTCTAAAACGCCGCTTCCTACGGTTCCAACACCAAGAAGGCCTATTTGTATCTTTCTTTCCATAAATATCTGCTCCCAACCAATTGAGGTTATTATACAAAAGAAGCAAAGATTTTAAAACATAGACCTCCTTACTAATGCATTAAGGGAATGTTGTTTATATAAAGTAATGATATGATAATTATAAAATAATCCCCCGATTCCAGTTGAGCCTGCTGTGTGCGCGTTTAAAAGAATTGGGGGGTTATTATTTATAATGTTTATTCTTCTTTTTCTTCCTCAGGCTCCTCACCCTCAGCTTCAGCCTCACCCTCAGACTTTACGCCCAGTTTTTTGAGTTCACTTTCAGCCCTTTTTGCATAAGGTGTCTCAGGAAATTTCTCACCAACAAGGTTAAAATACTGAATAGCTTCATCTACATATTCCCTTTCCTTTAATATGTAGCCCGTATTAAAGAAAAGACGGGCATACATCGGGTCTTTAGTGTTGGTACCAATGACCGAATCAAGTTTTGTTTTAATATCAACCAGCATTTCCGCATCCTGAGGGGAAAACAGGCCAGATGCATAAACCTTTTTTACCAGAGCATCCACATTTTGCTCAAGTTGTTTAACTTGTTCCTCGTCCAGCCCTTTGGATTTTGCTGCCGAGGATACAGGATCAGAAACTACAAACAAATTAAAAGAAACAAATATTAAAAGAATTAAAATAAGACCAAATAATTTTTTCATATATGCAAAAATTTCCCCAACTTTACTTCACTCCCACTATCAGATTACACTACAATATTATCAGTAAACTTCCACTAAGCAAATGAAATATCTGGAAAAATATATGAATCTTCAAGAAAAAATTTTACAAATGTTTATTCTCGGCTTTTCCGGCAAGGAATTAAATGAGGAAAACCAAAACATCCAGCAAGCAATAAAAGAAGGACTTGGCGGTGTTATACTGTTTTCTGAAAATATAGAATCCTATGAACAGATAGCCAACCTTACTACTGAACTAAAAAAGCTTGCTTCTGTCCCGCTTTTTGTAAGTATTGACCAGGAAGGCGGACGAGTCGAGCGGACAATAAACATTAAAAATAAAATAAATTATCTTACTCCACATGCCCTCGCTGAAACAGGAAACCCGGACAACGCAAGAGCTCAAGCTGAAATAATGGTGAAAGAGCTAAAATCTATGGGGATTAATATGGATTTTGCTCCGGTGCTGGACGTAAATACCAACCCTAATAACCCCATAATAGGCGTAAGATCTTTTGGCAATAACCCTCAAACAGTAATAGGGTTTGCAAAACCTGTATATGAAACATTTATAAATAATAATATAATTCCTGTAGTTAAACATTTCCCGGGACATGGAGATACAGGAGAGGATTCACATTTAACAATGCCGCAAGTTAATTTAAGTTTTGAAGAACTGGAAAAGCAGCATATTGAACCTTTTAAGGTTGCCTTTAAAGACGGTGTTAATGCTGTTATGATTTCTCATGTTCATTATAAAGCTTTTGAGGAAACCGTCTTACCTGCTTCATTATCCCAAAACATTATTAAACATTACTTGAGGGGAAAATTAGGGTTTCAGGGCATAGTTATATCGGATGATATGGTTATGGGCGGCATAGATAATTATTATGACAGCTTTGAAGCCTGTGTAAAAGGAATTGAAGCGGGCATAGATGTTTTTATTTTCAGAAATTCCAATGATGCAATTTTAAATCTTGTTCACAAACTTGTTAAACACGTTGAAAGTGGGTTATTATCAAGAGAGAGGATAGACGATTCGGTTAAGAGAATATTAAGGATAAAGAATCTTGAGTTCTTATAAATGGATATATAAAAACAAAGAAGTTGACTCCGAGCTATTTTCTAAACTCAGGGAAATAGCTGGTTCTGATATTATAACAAACCTGCTCATAAACAGAGGTATAACTACTGTTAAGCAGGCTAAAGCCTTTTTAAATCCTGATGATATGGAACTAAGTTCACCATTTGTCTTTCCTGATATGCAAAAATCTGTAGAAAGAATAAACCAGGCTATTCAAAAACAGGAAAATATAGTTATATATGGCGATTTTGACTCGGATGGCGTTACGAGCACATCTTTAATGTATAAAACATTGAAGCATCTGGGTGCAAATGTAGATTATTATATCCCGGACAGGTCTGATGAAGGGCATGGTCTTAACAGAGCGGCTTTGTGCAAATTAATAAGCCAGCAAAAAACAAAACTTTTTATAACTGTGGACTGCGGCATAAGTAATATTGCCGAGGTAAAACTTATTCAAAGCCTCGGCACAGATGTGATTCTTACTGATCACCATGAACCCCTTGAACAAATACCGAAAGCTTTTGCTATTATAAATCCCAAAATGCTTGATATTGAAGGAATAAAGCAGCTTGCTGGAGTAGGCGTTGCTTTTAAACTTGCTCAGGCGTTGCTTGAGACAAGCGGAAAAAGTGATTTTATTCAAGAAATCTTGCATCTTGTGGCAATAGGTACAGTCGGAGATGTTGTTCCACTTCTTGAAGAAAACAGAACGCTTGTTTACAGAGGACTTGAGCTGATTAACAAAAAACCCCCGGCCAGTATTGCCAAATTAATGCAGTTAGCAGGATTCAAACCGGATAAAAAAATAACAAGCACAATACTTGCATTTACAGTAGTTCCCCGAATAAACGCAATAGGAAGGTTAGCCGAAGCTTCCACTGCTGTAGAATTCCTTGTTACTGAAGATGCAGAGAAGCTTGAGCAGCTCGCAGCAGAGCTGGATAAAAACAACAAAGAACGTCAAGAGATATGTGAAACTACTTTCCAGCAGGCAGCAAAAAAAATACTTGATGGAGAAGTTGATTTAAAGACGGATAAAGCCGTAATCCTCGGGGATGTTTCGTGGCATCCGGGTATTATAGGGCTTGTTGCATCCAGGCTTGTTGAAAAATATTACAGACCGGCTCTTTTATTCTCTTTGGACGAAAAGAAAAAAGAAGCCCGGTGCTCTGCAAGAAGCATTGACGGTGTAAACATATTTGAAGTTTTATCAAATTTTTCAGAGTATTTTCTCCAGTTTGGCGGGCATTCCCTGGCTGCAGGTTTTTGTGCCAGTCTTGAGAAAATCAGCTTTGAAAAGCTAAAAAGCCTTATTCTTTCACATATAAGCAAACTCCTTGGCACTGAAATGTTAATGCCTGAGCTAAAAATTGATGTAGATATAGATACAGCAGATTTAACCGAAGATTTCATTGATGAACTTGATAAACTAGCCCCTTATGGAGAGTTAAATCCTTACCCTGTTTTTAGTTTCACAAATTTAGTTTTAAAAAGCTGCAACACTATGGGTCAAAAAAAGAATCACTTAAAAATAATACTAACAGATGAGTATAATAATTGTATTGAAGCCGTGTGGTGGCAGAAACACAGCCTTGATATTTGCCCAATGGAGAGAGTTAATGTAGCTTTTATGCCTTCCATAAACAATTATATGGACAAGAACAAGGTTCAGCTTATATTAAAAGATGTTCAGCCTGTAAACAAAAAAAGCAAGAAAGTTTGTTTTCTCAACGAGGAGGATTCAGACGCCCAATGGCTGGATCATCGGGACGAAAACGGTTTTAAAAAAGACTTCCTTGAATACTTAAATTCCCGGGGAAATAGTGTTTCAATTTTTGCAGAAAGCAGACGCGCACTGGAAATAATTGATAATATACCGTTTCTTAAGCCGCTTGTTTTTGACAGGCTGAGTGTAAAAAGTTCCCAATGTCTTATATTTCTTGATTTTCCTTCTGATGATGTCACCTTTATGAACGTTATAAAAGAAGCCGCACCTGTGGAAGTCCATTTATTCGGCCTGATAAATGAGCAGGACCCTGTTGAATTAATAAAAAAGATTTCCGGTATGTTCAAATATGCTCATAATGAGAAAAATGGCACAGTAAACCTTGGTAAAGCGGCTACCTCACTTGCCATTTCCAATGACTTGCTGTTTTCATGTGCCCAGTTGCTTGATACAGCCGGAGTTATAGAGATTTTACAATTAAAAGAAACTTCACTTGAAATTAAATTTGTTGGAAGTGTGAATTTAAATTCAATTCAAACACTCTCTGAATATCAGGATTTTATTGGAGTCCTGAACGAATTCGAGGAAACTAAAAACGAGTACAAATGCAGGGATATTGAATTAATCAAAGAAACTCTTGATAATTATTCCTCATTTTTAAATATTATTTAACTTTCTTAAAAGATTGTGGGGGATAGCTGTAAGCTATCCCCCACAACAAAAATAAGAGTTTTTATTTAAAGTTTATGTCCATCCATTTCACAGTTGAAGATTGTTTCTTCTTTATTCATTTTATTAGCTCTATTCGATGCTAAAGCTCCATCCCATAGAAATGATCCAACTGGGTAAAGTATAAAATCAACTATAGCAAGTCCGAGTTCTCTTGTATAAAATGAACCGCCGCCTGGCAATAACCCAAATATCAATGCAGTATCTGGGTCCTTTATCTTAATATCTTCACAGCCTGCAAGCAAAGCATTTCTGTATTTTCTTTCCTTTAACCTGTCCGCAAATTCATCTGCAAATGCAGAACCGGTAAACGATAACATTAATGCACAAATCACCAAAAGTTTAAACGTTTTTGACATAAATTTTTTCTCCCAACACACAAGCTAATCACAATACGTTTTATAATATTATGAAGCTAAAATTTTTTCAATGCGTCTCTTAAATGCCAGTTATGCCTAATCAAAACCTCAGCCGCTTCTTCATAGCTAATTTGTGCTATTTCAGACAGTATTCGTGTTGCCCTGTCCTTTAACTTGGCATTAGTAGGATTTAAATCAATCATGTAATTTTTATAAGTCTTTCCAAGCCTTATCATAGAGGCGGTAGTCAGCATATTAAGCACCATTTTCTGGGCTGTGCCGGCTTTCATCCGGGTAGAGCCGGTTATGACTTCGGGGCCTACTTCCGGGCAAATAAAAACATCAGAATACTGCTTTATCTTAGCTTCTTTATTGCAGGCTATACCTACAGTTTTTATATTTAATGCCTGTGCTTTACTTAATACACCAAGAATATACGGCGCATTCCCGCTCGCTGATATACCGACAACCACGTCTTTTGCAATTGTGCCTGAATTTACCAGATCCTGCTCCCCGCCTTCAAAGCTATCCTCTGCGCCTTCTACAGCAAACCTTAGCGCTGTATCGCCACCGGCAATATAACCTCTTACCATATCAGGAGATACGCTAAAAGTAGGCGGACACTCAGAAGCATCCAATACTCCCAGCCTGCCGCTTGTCCCTGCACCGAAGTACAGTAAGTGGCCGTCTTCCTGAAAAGATTTTGTTATTATATCCACTGCTTTAGCTATATCATCAAGGGTTTCCCGTACAGCAAGCGCGACTTTTTGGTCTTCATTGTTAATGATTTCCACGATTTCTCTTGAAGAAAGAGAATCAATATTTATAGAAGCAGGGTTTTGCTTTTCTGTGAGTATTACTTTATCCAAGATTAAATCCAGATATCTTAATTACTTTCAGTATATCATTACTCAGACAGTTTATTTTGAATATTTTTCCCTTAACATCTTTGCTTCCTCCTGTTTTTGAATTTCCCCAACTTCATCATAAATTGTCAGATATTTAGCATCCTTACCTAAATCTTGTCTTATATTATTTGCTAAAGTATTTTCTTCTTCTACTCTATCTTCTGGATTTTTACATTCAACTTGAAATCCATGAAATTCCTTATTAACTTCAAAACTGTCATTATCTTGTAAACCTGATCTTATTTGGGCGAGTTTTTCTTTTGCTTCTCTTGAACTTTCAATGCCCAGAATCACTTTTTTGCCATTCCAAAAGTGGGAGTATATTTGTTTTGAAAACCCGAAATTGAATTTAACATAATTTTTCCTTTTCTCTTAGTTTATCTGCCAGTTTATAAAAGCTGCTGAAAATAATTTGTTAACAATAAAGTTTATAATATTTACAATTTGTCATAAATGCATTTGTCTAAATAAACATACAAAGCTTACAATGTTAAAATAACAGAGATTAGGTGGGTATGAAAATTGTTGCCTTTATAGCGGGGATTCAAATCTTTATGAGCTCGATATTGTTTGGAGGACTGGAATCACAACTGATTTATTACCCGATAAATCAGGAAGTCAAAAACATATGGGTAGATATAGAAGAAAAAATTCAGGACACCTACTTTTACTCGAGGGATGGAGTAAAACTCAACGCCTGGTATGTCAAGGCAAAAACTAATAAACCTACGATTATCTATTGCCACGGGCAGGGCGAGAACATTAGCCTCTGGCAGAATGTTTTAAAATTTCTGGCAGATAAAGGTTACGGCGTATTTATGCTGGAATACCGCGGTCACGGTAGAAGCGAAGGCTGTCCGTTTGAATCCGGATTATATGTAGACTTGGAATCCGCAATTAAATACCTTGAAACATACGAAAAAGTGCCGCAGGAAAACATTGTGCTGTGGGGCAGGTCGCTCGGCGGGGCAATAGTAGTTGATGTAGCTTCCAGAAACCAGGTTAAAGCTGTAATACTTGAAAGTACGTTTACAAATATAAGGGAAGAAGCTTTACATTTAACTCGGAATGGGACTCTTGAAAACAAACTGGGATTTTGGCGTGGCACGTCCAGCTTTTTTGTGAAAATTTTCCCAATGACTCAAAAATTTGCAACAGACACTAAAATACATAAGATAAAAGTACCGCTGTTAATCGGGGCGTCTGTACATGACACCACTGTGCCCGTGGATATGTCACGAAAATTAGGGGAATTAAACGATTCCGCCGAGTTATTTATTTCAGATACTGGCAGCCACCACGAAAATGACTGGTTTTTTGAAGAGGTGCTGGAGTTTTTAGAGAAGCTGGAAAAAATTAATATTACAATTTGCAAAAAATCAGGCAATTATCTTTAAGTGTTTGTTTTTATTTAATTATAGACACAGTTAAGGTAATTAATTTATTTGAGGAAAGGAAAAACTATGGCAGGTGAAGTAAATTTTTCGGCTCAGCAACCTTCTGAATCTTATCAGCCTAAAAGTGTATCAGGTGCATCTTCAATGATAATGGAGCTTACTAAAAAGATAGCAGACATCGAAGCACAAAATCCTAATGATCCTAGGCTTGCAAACCTTAGACAACAGTTAGAATTATTAGAGAAAAAACAGGAACAAAATATAAAAAATACTTTTAATATGCGTAATGCATAGAGATTTTTAATAAGTCAAGGCGGGCAATGCCCGCCTTGACTGTTGTTTTTAAACTTATTGCACAAGATCAGGCCGCAACTCCTGTGCTTTTCCAAGGTAAACGTGCTTGATTTCTTCTTTTGTCTTTAATGTATTAAAAGTTATCATTACCCTGATGCACTTTTTAATACTGTCAGGAACCGGGACTTCACTGGCGCAGATCATTGGCGTATCGTCCCAACCAAGATAAATCCTTGCTGCTTTTGCGGGAAATTCAGCGTTTAAGTCCGGCGTCAGAGTAAAAATAACTGAAACTATGTCATCTTCAGTTATCTGGTTTACTTTTAAGATAGTCTGCAACAGTTCAAGGATAGCTGAATTAATGTTTTCAGCAGTGTTTTCCTCTACTGTAATTGCGCCACGTACTGCTCTTGAGATGGGGATTTTGTGCATTTTTCTGTTTGCCTTATATAATTTACAGATTTTTTTATTGAGCCGATAACCTGCTCTGCCATAAATTCAATGTATTCAGATGAAATCAGCCCGCTTACCACAATATCAGCATTATTTTGGGCAGGCCTTATATATTTTTCAGCCTGTTTATTAACATTATCAAACTGCATATCCGCAGCATGGCCGGTCTTGCCGCGGGAAGCGGCTCTTTTGTACCAGCGGTCTTTTATAACATTATAAGGAGTGTGGACATAGATAGCCACATCAAGAATATCTTTCAGCTTTTCATTAAGCCCAAAAAGCCCTTCAATAAGGATAACCCTGGCCGGTGATTTGGGCTTTATATTCGGAACACTTGCGCAAGTAACAAAATCATATGCTGGAGAGTAAATTTTTTGTCCATATGACAAACGATTTATGTGTTCCCTGACTAAATCCAAATTAAAAGCATCAGGCGCATCAAATGAAAAACCTGTTTCAAAAAGCGCTTCATAACTTCCTGCCTGCTTAAGCTGCTCTGATGTATCGTAATAATAATCATCAAGCGTAATTAACGTATAAAGATCCCTGGTTTCATCACTAAGACATGCATTTAATGCTCTTTGCGCAAGAGTTGTTTTTCCCGAGGCAGATTCCCCGCATACGCCTATTATAATTGGCTTTTCAGGATTAATAACGATTTTTTGGGCAAGCTTACTTATTAACCCATTTTTAATAAATAAAAATAAAGAATTATGATTGTTAAAATCCTGCCTTACTATATCCAGCAGATTATCTGAGATAATTTGAACAATGTTGGACATTTTATTCATTGTAAAATTATACTATGAACAATTTTGAAATAATATACGGTAAAAATCCAGTAGAGTCGCTGCTTCAAACCAACAAACGACGGGTAAATAAAATATACATTGCCAAAGGTATTAAATTTGACGCAAAAATAAAAAATATTTATTCGCTGGCAAGGGAACACAAAATAAATATTCAGGAAATCCCCCGCGAAAAGCTTGATACACTCGCAAATGGTGTTCATCAGGGCGTGGCAGCCTCGGTTTCGCCGATAGAATATGCTGATTTTGACGAATTAATCAAATCATTAAAAAATAAAACCAACGCTCTTTTAATAATACTCGATAAAGTAGAAGACCCACACAACCTCGGCTCAATAATCAGAACAGCCGCAGCAGCAGGAGCAGATGGGATAATTATCCCAAAAAGGCACTCCTCACCTGTAACCTCAACAGTTGAAAAAGCCAGCGCAGGCACAGCTGAAATGGTCAATATTACCCAGGTTACTAATCTTTCAACAACAATAGAAAAACTGAAAGAAAATAATTTCTGGATAATAGGCGCGGAAGCAGATGCCCCTAAGTATTATTTTGAGCAGGATTACAATATGAACTGCGCTATTGTATTAGGCGGAGAGGATCATGGAATAAGTACTCTTGTCAAAAAGAATTGCGACATTATGGTAAAAATTCCAATGACTAAGACTATTAATTCTCTCAATGTAGCCAATGCCGGAAGTATATTAATTTATGAAGTAGTAAGGCAGAGGATATTAAATTCTCGGCAATAAATGCTAAGATTTCACTCATATGAAGTATATTATTATCGAGATTTATACTAAAATAATCATGGGGGAAATATAATGAAAGCCGCCAAGGAAAAGATGACAGAGAAAAAGGTTGACAAACAAAACGATGAGCTGGAAAACGAAGATTTCGCCGAAGATGTAGATGATGATTCGTTTGATATAGACATCTTTGAAATTACGAATGAAGAAAATGAAAGTATTGTTCAGGAAGAAAAAGAAGTTTCTTCCACTGATGATGCTGTAAAAATATACCTCCAGCAAATAGGCAGAATACCTCTTTTAAACACGGAACAAGAAATAGAAGTAGCAAAGCAAATAAAAGAAGAAAATAGCTTAGAGGCAAAAGAAAAGCTTGTTAACGCTAATCTGCGCCTTGTAGTAAGTATTGCAAAAAAATATATTGGCAGGGGCCTGTCTTTTCTTGACCTTATTCAGGAAGGGAACATGGGCTTAATCAAAGCAGCAGAAAAATTTGATTACACAAAAGGTTATAAATTCAGCACATACGCCACATGGTGGATTCAGCAGGCCATAACACGAGGTATAGCAGACAAATCAAGGACAATCAGGCTGCCCGTGCATATGATAGAAACCATCAGTAAGATTAAAAAAGTTACTCATGATTTAACTAACGAATTAAACAGAAAACCAACTAAAGAAGAAATTGCTGAAAAACTTGAAATTTCCCTGTCAAAATTAAGAGCAGTAATGAAATCTGCACAATCCACAATTAGTCTTGAAACACCTTTAAATAAAAAGGAAGATTCCACAAGAATAGGGGACTTTCTTATTGATAATAACCTGAGTTCACCTGATACAAAAGTTATTCAGGAAAACTTATTCTCTGAAATCAGGAAAATTCTTAGCCAGCTCAGCCAGAAGGAAAGAGATGTCCTGATTATGCGCTTTGGCCTTGATGATGACGGCAACAAGAAAACCCTTGAAGAAATTGGCTCAAGATACGGCGTATCAAGAGAAAGAATCAGGCAAATAGAGAACAGGGCGATAAGTAAGTTAAAAAGACTTTGCAGAAATAATCGCGGAGTAAAAAGCTTGAGGAATTACCTTGGAGCGTAATATACTCCCCAATATCCTTTACTTCCCGGAACTACACTCAACCAATACCTATGCAATGGAAAACTTGTCCAATTTACCTGACAAACAGGTGATTGTCGCAGGCAAGCAAACCCATGGCAGGGGACGATTTGACAGGAAATGGATTTCAGACAAAGAAGGTAATGTTTACCTGTCCATAGTACTAAAAAATACACCCCTGACAAACTTAACACCTTTTATGGCAGAAGCTGTATGTAAAGTGCTGGAAAATTATGACGTTAAAGCAATAATTAAAGAACCAAACGATGTCATGGTTGATGGCAAAAAGATTGCCGGAATTCTCAGTCAATCCTCTACAAGAGGAAATATTCTTAATGGAATGGTTATTGGGGCAGGGGTTAACCTGAATTTAAACGAAGATGACCTTGAAAAAATCGACCAGCCAGCAACTTCTCTTAACTTGTTGATAGGTAAGTCGATAGATAGGGACGTTTTTATAGAAAAATTGTTGAATGAATTTTTTAAGGTAAAATTGTAACAATAGTACTAGAAAGGCAATATAATCATGACTACCCCTAAATATAAACGTGTCCTCCTGAAAATAAGCGGCGAAGCCTTGATGGACGACATGAATTTTGGAATTGACCCGGAAACTATAAACAGGGTCGCAAAACAAATAAAAGATATCCGGGATATGGGTGTGCAAATAGCTATAGTAGTCGGTGGAGGAAACATATTCAGGGGAGTACAGAATAGTACCAAGCTCGGCATGGATCAGGCATCAGCGGATTACGTGGGTATGCTCGCAACAACAATGAACGCACTCGTGCTTCAAGGTGTATTGATACAATATAATGTACCTGTAAGAGTTTTAAATGCCATAAAAATGGACCAGATAGCCGAACAATATGTAAGGTTAAGGGCAATAAGGCACCTTGAAAAGGGTCGTGTAGTTATATTTGCCGGAGGTACAGGCAACCCCTTCTTTACTACAGATACAGCAGCAGCCCTACGGGCTTCTGAAATAAACGCGGAAGTAATGTTAATGGCAAAAAACAAAGTAAACGGCGTTTATGACAAAGACCCCCGAAAAGACAGTACTGCCAAGAAATTTGATTATATTTCTTATGATGATATTATTAAAAAAGATTTAAAAGTTATTGATACCGCTGCTATATCTTTATGTAAAAATAATCACATACCGGTAGTAGTATTTGATTTTGGGGATAAGGAAAGTATAGGAAAAATACTTAGAGGAGAAAAAGAAGGAACGCTTATAGGAGGAGAACAAAACCATGCCTACTAACGAAATAATGTCAAAAGGTGAAGAAAGAATGAAAAAAACTGTGTCCAGTACACAGAAAGAATTCTCTAACATTCGCACAGGAAGAGCAAATCCTTTGATTCTGGACAAAATAACCGTGGATTATTACGGTACAGCAACACCTGTAAGGCAGTTGTCAAACGTTTCCGTGCAAGATGGCCAGAATCTGGTAATAACTCCTTATGATAAAAGCTCTATCGCAAACATTGAAAAAGCTATTATGAAATCTGATATAGGTATTACACCTAATAATGACGGCACAAACATCAGGCTTGTTTTCCCTCAGCCCACAGAAGAAAGAAGAAAAGAGCTTGTAAAAGATATTAAAAAACAGGGTGAGGAATCAAAAGTAGCAATCAGGAATATCAGGCGGGAAATGTCTGAAACTCTGAAAAAAGCAGAAAAAACTGAGCACATTCCTGAAGATGAAATAAAAAAACAACAGGATGATATCCAAAAACTTACTGACAGATACATAAAAGAAATCGACAATTTGATAGCTGAAAAGGAAAAAGAAATTTTATCAATATGAACTGGAAAAGAATTATTGTAGCTATAATTTTACTCGCTCTAACCATAGGGGCGTTTATATCTGGAGGATTCCCACTTGCTTTGTTTGTGGGAGCCTTTGTATTTGTTGGAGTTCGAGAACTCGTAAATATAGCTAAAGCCCATGGAATGAACCCACCGTTTCACTTTATTGTTTTATCGTGTTTTTTGCTTATAGGGCTAACCTCTTTTAAGCTGTATAATTTGCTTTTCCCTGCTTTTACAATTATCGCAATTCTGTCATTTCTTGCAATACTCTTCAGGGGTAAGGAAGCACGCATTAATGATGTTTCCATAACATTATTATCTATAATTTACGCTGGAATATTCCCTATTCATATAATTATGACAAGGGATCTGGATGTAAGGTTTGTAATTTTTATAATTTTTACGATTGCTGCATGCGATATAGCAGCATATTATATTGGGATAAGGTTCGGCAAAAATCCTTTATGGAAAGAAATTAGCCCTAAAAAAACCATTGAAGGCTCAGCTGCCGGAACTATAGGTGGATTAGCATTAGCGCTTTTTATGGGAAACGTAATGGGTTTAAGCGTTATACAATCCCTGACAATAGGATTTTTAATTGTAATACTTGCCCAGCTTGGGGATCTGTCTGAATCAATGCTTAAAAGAGAAGTTGGAATAAAGGATTCAGGTACTGTTTTACCCGGGCATGGCGGGGTACTGGACAGGACAGACAGTTATATTTTTACAGGAGTAGTGGCTTATTATTACTTCAAATTTTTTGTCGTAGGGTAACTAATGCCAACTGCACAAAGACAAAAAGAACTAAACGAGCTGTTATCAAGCCTGAATATGGTTATTGATGACTACGACCTCCTTGATAAGTCGCTCACTCACGGCTCATACACGTTTGAGAACAAGCTATCCTCGCTGGAAAATAATGAGCGGATGGAATTTTTAGGTGATGCTGTACTTAAACTCATTGCCAGCAGGTATTTATATGACAGGTTTCCTGAATATGCCGAAGGGGAACTAACTAAAATAAGATCAATACTTATTAGTGACAGCACACTTGCTAAAATAGCCCAAAAAATAAACCTGGGAAAATACTTAAAACTAGGCTTTCACGAAAACAAAATGGGAGGAAGGAAGCGCTCCTCTACACTGGCGTGCGCATTTGAGGCGATGCTGGGGGCTTTTTACCTTGATGATAAAATCGATCAATTAGATATTTTTTTACAGAATATTCTAGAACCTGAAGTGACAGAAATCGACAAATCAGCCTCTAAATATAATTATAAAGCTATATTGCAGGAATATGCCCAGGCAAATAGCCTTGAGCTTCCTGATTATAAGATTGTAGAAGAAAAAGGCCCGGCTCATGACAGAACTTTTGGTATTGAAGTTCTTGTAAATGATGAACTTCTGGGTTATGGGACCGGAAAATCCAAAAAAGAAGCACAGCAGCAAGCTGCAAAAATGGCTTTAAGTGCGCTCTCTTTGCTGGAAGATGAGGGTGAACAGGAGGAATAATGAAAAGAGTAAAAGTAGCCCCGTCAATTTTATCTGCTGATTTTACAAACCTTGGCCGGGATATAAATAAAGTTGAGGCAGCCGGCGCAGATTGGCTTCATATTGATGTGATGGATGGGATGTTTGTGCCTAACATAACTATTGGAGCGCCTGTTGTAAAATCCATAAGAAAAATTACTAATCTGGCGCTGGATGTGCATTTGATGATAGTAAATCCCATCAGGTATGTTGAAGATTTTGCAAATGCGGGAGCGGATTATATAACTGTGCATGTAGAGGCCTGCGAGGAAAATCTTAAGGAAACAATTGATTTAATAAAGCAAAAAGGAGTAAAGGCAGGAGTTTCAGTAAAACCCGGAACTCCCGCAGAAAAAATCAGGCCCGTATTAAATGATCTGGATTTGATCCTTGTAATGACAGTAGAGCCAGGTTTTGGCGGGCAATTATTTATGGTTGAGATGATTCCCAAAATAAGGGAAATCAAAAAAATGCTGCGGGAAAATAACTTATTTAATACCTGCATAGAAATAGATGGGGGAATAAACGCAGAAACCGCAAAGCTCGTCAAAGAAGCTGGCGCTGACGTGCTGGTTGCGGGTTCTTACATTTATAATGCTGAAAATATTGCTGAAGCTGTTAATTCACTGCGATAATTTTATAAATTTTATACTTAACCCAGATACTTCTGCATTAACTGTGTCAACGTATTTGTTGAGGAAGAACTACTTGTTGGAGCACTGCTGCTTCCGCCCATCATGCCTGAGAACATACTCATCATCGAGGACATCGGATTTGTTGAGGCACTGCTGCTTCCGCCCATCATGCCTGAAAACATACTCATCATCTGAGACATTGGATTTGTTGAGGAAGAACTACCTGAATCACTGCTTCCACCAAGCATACCCATCATCATCTGCATCATCATTTGTTGTTTAGCTGCTTGCTGCTGCTGCATCATTGCCTGCTGTTGCATCATTTGCTGCTGCATCATCATTGAAGATGAAGAATTTTGTCCATATGAACCTGTTGTACTTGGCATTATTCCAAAGCCACCTCTTAACATACTTGTGTATCTGTTTATATAACTATCAAACAGGCCGGTTCCTGAAGAGTAATTAGGAGTAGTAGTACCGTAAGTACCGGTATTGTAACCACCTGTATTGAAATAATTACCTGTATTGGAATAATTAGTTGTATTAAAAGCATTTTGTTTTTCTTCCAGTGCTATCTTTTTTTGCTCAAGTGCTAAATCCTCTTGGTGTATTTGCATTAATAACTCTGGATTTCCCACTGCATCCTGAGCCTTTTGCACTAATTCTATTCTCTGTGATTGAAGACTATTTAGTTCTGCTTGTATTGATGCGGGACTAACAGCTGTTGAAGATGTTCCGCCGCTAAGAGCCTGCTTTTCTGCCTCCAGTGCTGTCTTTTTTTGCTCAAGTGCTAAATCCTGTTCGTGTAATTGTGCTAATAACTCAGGATTTCCCACTGCCTCCTGGGCTGAATGAGCTAATGTTAATCTCTGCTTATTATTGTTATAAAGTTCTACTTCTATTGCTATTTCTCTTGGTGATTGTTGATATGGGTTGGATTGACTGCTAATGGCAGTATATTCTTGTGAAAGAGCTTGTTGTTGCATTTCTAGCCGTTTCAATTCAGCCTCCATCGCAACGCTCTGTTGATGATATTCTAACACTTTGTCAGGATCTGCAGCAGCTTCCTGCTCTTGTTTATCTAAAACTAACTGAGCGTCCTGATTTAGTTTAATGGCAAGTTGAGTATCTGATAATTCTTTAGCTAATTCTTGCCTTTGACTTGTCCGTATTTGCATTAATTGATTTACATCATAAATTGAAGTTGTTGAAGCTGGCTGTGTTGCCTGAGTAGTTGTTGTGGTAGGGCTGGCAATACCAAACCCATTGGCTAACAAGTTGGTGTATTTTTGAATGTATGAGCTATAATTGCCGAATGTGTCTGCCATTTTATTATCCTTTCAAAATATTACATAAATATATATCTTATATATAAAAAGACAACAATAATAAAAAAATTGCTAAATATTAAGAAATTATTAAATTAAAATTTACATTTGTTAACTATTGCAATTATAGTGTATTAATTTTTTTGGGGGACGCGCTTCGCGCGTCCCCCAAAAAGGTGGATGGGTGCCCCTTCGGGGCACCCATCCACAAAAAATAGTATAAATTACTGCAAAATTGAACTAATTATCTCTTCCTGCGTGGCTTCATCAATATTAAACCAGTGAATCTCCTTGTTTGCCCTGAACCAGGTTAACTGCCGCTTTGCAAAATTTCTTGTGTTTTTTTGGATTTTTTCAATTGCTTCATCCAGACTGCATAACCCATCCAGGTACTCGCAAATTTCTCTATACCCCAATGTCCCTAGAAGTGAAGGAGTCCTGCCATACTTCTCTATTAAACTTTCACACTCGCTTACAAGACCAAGTTCTACCATTTTGATAACACGCTGATTAATCCTGTTATATATAAACTCCCGATCAGCAGCATTTAAACCAACATAAAGGACTTCATACTTAGGCTCACTCATTGATTGAATTTCAGACATAGGTTTTCCTATTAAATGTTGAACTTCAAGCGCCCTTATTATCCTGAAAGTGTCATTATAGTGTAGTTTTAAAGCCATTACAGGGTCACATTCCTGTAATTTTTTATACAAATCCTGCTTATCCAACTTTTCCATTGCTTTTCTGAATTCCACATCCGGGTCAATTTCAGGAATATCCAACCCTTCCAAAAGCGATCTTATATAAAAACCTGTCCCGCCTGTAATTATGACCGGTTTTGAGATATTCTCCAACAACCTGCCAGCTTCTTTTTTATATTTTCCTGCTGTGTAAACTTCACACGGATCAACCACATCTATCATATAATGCGGAATTCCCTGCATTTCTTCTTTATCCGGTTTTGCTGTGCCAATATTAAAATCCCGGTAGACAAGCCTTGAATCAGCGGAAATAATTTCTCCACCCAGAATTTTTGCCAGTTTAACTGCTAATTCAGTCTTGCCCGTTGCTGTTGGGCCCACTATTGCTATTAATTTTTTCCTGTATTCCAAATTTTTCAAGATACACAAACATCAACATTAAAAAATAAATTATTACCAAAACAAATAAAATAAGAGCGAAAAGTTGTAAGAGCGGATTCACTGATACTATAGCACCAACAAAAATCACCAGTAATATCAGGCTGCTGCCTGAAATAAATATAATAAATGTATTTATTGGATCCTTGATTACTGTCTTAAAACTTTGAATAAAAGCCTTTATAGGGAAAATTTCTTTCAAAACAATAAGTTGCGTCCAAAACATTGTTAAATACAGAAAAAACAGGGTGAAAAAAGATTCTAATCCGACTATTTTGAACAGTTTTATCTTATCTTCAGAACTTATTGTTTCCCAGAATGCAGCAGCAGTTGCTGAATTACTCAAGGAGCCCACCAATTCCTTACTCGAAAAGCTTTCAAAATCCCCCAAAAGAGACATCAAAACCCTTTCCAGCACAAGCATAAAAATATTAAACAAAAAGAAGTAAATTAGTATTCCTATCGCAATTTTTAAAAAGTATTTTCCCACTCCAGGAAAAAATTCCCTGAAAAGTATAAAAGAATTTTCTGTACGCTTTTCCCCGGCTAAATTTTCATCTGTTGAGGTTTCAACGCATATTTTAAACATATTGAGCCAACCGGATAAAAAAACTGCCAGCAAAGACGGCATAACAAGAAACATATAAAATACTGAGGGGCTCCCCGAGATTGATGCAACAGGCATAAACACAAACCCTGTAACCAGCAAAAATATAAAAAATGGTAAAAATAAAACCAGATTATACTTTACCAACGAAAAAGACTGTAAAAATATATTATTTATTAATTGATAAATCATTCAGAACATGGCCTTATTAAAACAATAGAGTCAAGATTTAGCTGTATAAAGTCACTTGAATCAATTTTCCGTTCCGGTGCTTTCCTGCTGGTTATTTCTGCATCTTTTACCGCAACAAAACGGCGCTTGCCATTCAATATATCGGACAAAATTCTATTTCTTCTGCCCGTTTTCGGCATGAAAACATAACCTTTTATTTCGTAGTCCTCTGTTATTATATATACTTTTTCCGACCAAAATCCTGATACAGAATTTTTCTGGCTTTCTTCTCCATCAAATTCGACTTCATCATAAAATCTGTCTACCATACGTTCTTATCCTTATTATTTTAACCTAAGTTTGCGTATGCCTGGAATAAAGGCAAATAAAGAGATAAACCAAGCGTAAGCACTATGCCCCCTATTATAACGAATAAAAATGGTTCGAACAACTTGCTTAATAAATCAACTACCTGGTCAATTTGGCTGTCAATATATTCATGTGCCTGATCCAGCATCTCGGAAAGGGAACCGGATTCCTCTCCGGTTGCAACCATACACATAACAATACCTGGCATAACATTAGATGTTTTTAACGCACTGGATAAGGATTTACCATATTGAACATCAATTATAACTTGCCTTAAAGCTTCACGTATAGCCGCATTTTTTACGGTAAAATTAGCTAGCATAATACTGTCTACCATTGTTATACCGGCTTCAAACGCTACTTTCATAACTATAATAAAGTTAGCAATTGCTGTATATCTTAGAAATTTTTCAAGCACAGGTATACGAAGACCTACCAAATCTAAAAATCTTTTTGTAACATCCCAGGTGACAAGAAAGTACAAAAGAGCAAGCAATGATATAAAAATAAACGGTATCAAAAACCAATTTTGCTTTAAAAACAAGCCTGTTGTCATAAAAATCTGGGTGAGTATAGGCAAATCAGCACCCATCGAATCATACATGCCTTTAAAAGCAGGAAATACTACCGTTAGCAATGCAGTTGTTACTAAAAATGCCAAACACATTACAAATACCGGATAAGCCAAAGTTGAAATTATTCTGGCATTAAGCCGATCCTGTTTTTCAAGAAGATACGAAATTCTTTTCAGTGTTTCTTCGAGCTCCCCGCTTTCTTCTCCTGCCCTTACCAGCCCTATGTATACTTCATCAAATATTGTTGGAAATCTGGCAAGCGCATCACTTAAGCTTGTTCCTGCCATTATCATTCTTCTTATTTCCACTACCAGGTTCTGAATATTTTGACTTTCCGAGTTTGTTTCAATAAAGTACAACGACTCTACCAACGATATACCTGATTTTGAAAAGGTATACATGATATTGGTAAAATCGATTTTATCCCTCATTCCCAGTTTATTAACTTTTTTTCTTTTTATGGTTTTCTTTTTTAAATTTCCTAACCTGATATTATCTATAGTTTTTACAGAACCTACTTCATAAAGCCTTAAAGGAAGCAAATCCTGCCTGCGGAGAAGCTCCCTGGCTTCTTTTTCAGAAGTTGCTTCCAGTTTTCCCCGAATTCTTTCTTTTCCATCTTTAAGGGCTTCGTAGTCAAAAAAAGCCATATTAATCACTCACCACGCCAAGAACTCTCAGGAATTCCGCAATTGAGGTTTCACCATTTAAAACAGCATTTATCCCACCGCCTTGCAGGGTTTTCATACCGCAGCTTATAGCAGTTTCTTCAATCTCATGGTCAGGTGCACCGGCAGATATCAACTTTTTAATTTCCCTGTTTACCCATAAAACTTCATAAATCCCCAGACGGCCTGTATAACCAGTATTATTGCATCTATCACAACCATTTTCCCTGGCCTTGTATACATCAGTGTTTATAAATTGTTCCCGGTCCTCATTAGAAACTGTGACATATCTCAATTCTTTCTCAGTCGGTTCATATTTTTCCCTGCAATTCGGGCATAATTTTCTTATCAGCCTCTGGGAAATAACTCCCTCAAGAGACGAAGCGATAAGATGCGTAGGAGCCCCCATTTCAGCAAGACGAATCACGGTTGAAGTGGCCGAGTTTGTATGTATAGTACTTAAAACAAGGTGACCGGTAATAGCAGCGTGAATTGCAGCATCCAGTGTTTCCCCATCCCTGATTTCACCGATCATTATTACATCCGGGTCTTGCCTTAAAATTGATCTTATACAGGATGCAAAGGTTATATCCGCCTTAGGATTAACCTGCACCTGGTTTATTCCCTCAAGCTTAATCTCAACCGGGTCTTCTACAGTAGTTATATTTATTTCATTATTATTAATTTTATTCAGAATTGAATATAATGTTGTAGTTTTACCACTACCTGTAGGGCCTGTAGCCAGTATAATTCCGTGCGGTTTATTAGTCATCATTTCAATTTTTTCAAGGTCAAAGGAAGTAGCTCCAATAAGTTTTATCCTTCGGTCATTTTTTCTTACTTTTATATCAGGCGCAAGAACCCTTATAACCATTTTTTCCTTCTGGTTAACAGGAAGAGTGCTTACCCTTAAGTCATATACTCTGTCATTATATTTCAGGGAAATATGACCATCCTGAGGCCTTCTGTGTTCTGTAATATCCATTCTTGCAATAACTTTAAGCCTTGATATAACAGCCGTTTCAATTTTTTTGGGAATATCAAAAACTTTATGTAATATCCCCTGCACTCTGTAACGGACTATATATCCGTCCAGACGAGGTTCAATATGTATATCGCTTGCCTCTTTATCAATTGCATCTGTTATTATTGAACTGGCAAATTTAGCTATCAGATTAGAATCATCTACAAGCTCTTTTTCAAATTGATCCCATAGAGCATCTTCCTGTTCAAGTACATCCTGTCTTTCTGTTCTAATTTCTTCAAGCAGTTTTTCTGTTTCTTGTATTGTTTCAAAGAAATTCCTGATACATTGCTCAAATTCAATGTGAGTTAAAATTAACGGACTGGGTTTTAAGCCTGTAAGATATATTATGTCATTTAAAACCTGCATATCGTTAGGATTTACCATCCCAACAATTAAAACTTTGCCATCACTTCTTATAGGAACTACTTTATTTTCCTTTATAAAGTCTTCAGGAAGAAGTTTAACTACAGAAGGCTCTATTTCCAGATCTTTTTCCTTAACGCTTTCCACCCCTTGCTGTTTCGAGAGAGCGAGACGTAGCTGGTCAACAGTAATAAAATTCATTTTAACAAGTATAGAACCTATCGGAGTGCCCGACTGCTTACTGTGGAAAAGAGCTTCTTCAAGTTGTTCCCTCGTAATAAGGCCATCATCAATAAGCTGGTCCCCAAGCCTCTTTTTCTGATGAACGACTTCTTCCTTTTTTTGTACAACAGGAGCTCCTGATTCCCCGACAACAGAAATAGCTTCTGGAGCCTGTTCCTGCATTTTATGCAGTTCTTTGCAATAAGACAGCAAAAGGTTGAACTGTTCTTCATCAAGAGAAACGATTTTGGGTTTCAACTTTGTATTTACTACTATTCTTGTTAATATTCTGGTTTTAACTTCATCGCTTACTGTATTAGTGATTCCGACAAGAAAGTAGTTATCGAGCTTATTTATAGGAATAAATTTATTTTCTTCCAAATCCTCAATCTGGAACTTTTTCACATATTCAAAGCTAATACTGTTTTTTATTTTTTTTGTAATTTTTTCTATAGTCATTTTTTTACCCAAATCATTAGATTGATTCTACTACTTCATCAGGGTCATAAATAATTCTTGGTGTAATCATAAGTATAAGTTCTGATCTGTCTTTAGAAGTACTTTGATTTTGGAACAATGCTCCAATAATAGGAATGTCTGCTAATCCAGGAAATTTCGAATGAGTTACTGCTTCTTTTTCTTGAATAAGTCCAGCTAAAACAAGGGTTTCACCATCTTTTACCCTTACATTCTTTATATTTAAGGTTCTTGAATCGCTTAACGTACCGCTTTCATCTGTTCCACCGCTTTTAGGAGATTCATAAGTCGGATCTATTGTCAGATAAATATAACCGCTTGGTGTAATTTTAGGAAGAATTTTAAACGTTATACCAAATTCTACTGTAGAGCCAGCTTGTCTTACCGGTAGCTGAGTATCAGGGTCAAGAGTAGTAGAAATAGGTCCAGGATAAGAAGAAGAAATATTAAATTCAGATTCAACATTATTTGCAGCAATAATTCTTGGATTAGCAAGCAACCTGCCTTTACTTTCCGATATAATAGTTTGAAGAGCAGAATAAATTCTTAATCCTGATAACGAATGTGATATATCGTTACCAATCCCCACCATTGGTACTAATTTTTTGATGGTAGTATCGTCCGCATCGTCAGTTACTTTAATAACATTATAAGAACCATCTCCCATATATGAGGTATCACCTGCAAAGCTTATCCTATCTGTATTTGTTACAGCATGCCAACTATTGTTAAAAGCTTTTGAGCCTGATTCATTAAGCTCTATAATAGAAATTTCCATATATATTTGAGGTTCTCTTTTATCATATTTTTTTATAATTTCCTGAGCCAAGGATAATTGTTCCTGAGTCCCACCATAAATAGTTATCTGGTTTAATCCGGTATCAGCCAAAACCCAATATGAGGGGGTTTTAAAAGATTTAAGTTTGTCAGCTGTTACACTTTCCTCTGTATCATCAGTTTTCCCACATACTACTTTAATTTCACTTCCTTCTTTTAAATCTGCCTCACGCTTAAAATCATTCCCGCCACTGGATTTAAACACTGTCCAGCAAATTTTTGATGCCAGTGATTCCGGATCAGTGTAATTTACGGTAAAATTAGTCATATTAGGCTTTACATCAAGATATTCAACTACTTCCCGCGCTAGCGCAATATCTTCGTCACTTCCAAAAAGAAGAATTTCATTAGTGCTCGGATTTGTCGTTACTATCGGGGCATTACTTACATTCGGCCTATTAACGCTGAAAATATTGCTATTGAGGAACTCCGCTACTCTGCTTGCATCAATATGCTTGATTTTTATTCCTCTTAATTCTGAAGTTTTTAAACCAAGTGTCTGTGCCTCTTTACTCTTAGCTATAATAAGTGTGTTTCCATCTTCCCAATATGCAAGCTCATTTATTTTCATTATGTATTCAAAGGCCTTGTTTATATCCACTTCAACGAGGTCTACAGAAATTTTGCCCGTAACTGAATCATGCATCATAATATTTTTACCGGCTTTGTCAGCAAGCATTCTTAAAACCTGCCGTATATCAGAATCTTTAAGATTTAAAGAAACAACCTGTTTTTTATCGTCAATTTTAATTCCGCCTTTTAATTGAATACTGGTATAATCTTCTTTAAGCTTTTGCCTAAGCGGTGCATTAAAAGGAACATCCGCCGAAATAGCAGGGAAACTAATCAATAAAATTGCCATTAAAATCAGATTTATTAACTTTTTGGCCAGATTATTCATCTATTAATTAATTCCTCCAGTTCTAAATCAGGCAACTTATTTGCTTTTTGTGCAAAAATTTTCTCTTTTCTTATTACCGGGTCACTCTGTATACTCTCTATACTTCCTTCCCCTTTAACAGTTTCACCAAGTCCCACCCCAACGGTATAAGAATTAGAACCATATTTTAATGTAACATTATTTTTCGATATATCTTCAACAATAAGTCCATGTATGCTATCGCCTTCATGCACCATATATTCAGAATCATCCATATTAAGAATAGCAACAGATTTTGCCTCGGGGTCATACAAAATCCCGCTCACCCTGGCTCCCATTAAAATCCTGAATTCATCACCCGTTCCAGTTTCTAAAGATGGCGGATACGGGATATCATCCAAATCAGACTTTTCTTTATTCCCCTTTTTAACTTCTTTATAAGGCTCAAACGGATTCTTTCTGCCAAAATTCACAATACTTATGACTACTTTTTCTTCGTTATTACCAACTATACTGACTTTTTCGGTTTTCTCAGTTTTTTCTGTCTTTTGCATCTTTAATTCAGGCAAAGCATCATTCTGGTTGGCGCTTACAACAAAGGAAATAAATGTACATATACAAAGTACATTTGCTATAAAAAATAATTTTTTTGCTAAATTTTTCATAGTACTACTAAAATTCGTTGCTCTCTCTGTTATTGTATGAATTTGTTGAGCATTTAAATATCCATTATTTGAAGTATTTTTGTTTTTCTGGTAATAAACTTGATATGTTTAGACAGGTTTTAAGGGGTTTTTGAAATGATAAATTTTAACTGGAAAAATGCAGATTCTTCTATATTAGGGACACAGCACGGTTTAGACGTCCAAAGAGAATTTTCTCTCTACAAAGAGAAGATCTCAGGCATTATATCAGGCATTTATGCAGATAAAGACACACCCGGCAAGTGGCTTGCCTGGATGAATCTTGGCTATAAAGAAGATGTGGTTAAGGAAATCAATGAATATGCGCAGAGCGTAAAAGGAAAATTTGATAATATCCTCGTTCTCGGCATTGGCGGCTCAGCTCTTGGCGGTATATGCGTAACGGAAGCACTTTTAAAGCCGTATTGGAACATAAACAACAAACCCAGGATATTTTTTGTTGATAATATCGATCCTGACCAGATTAATGGTCTTCTCGATGTCCTTGATCTTAATAAAACCCTTGTTAATGTAATAACAAAATCAGGAAACACCGCAGAAACAATGTCTGCGTTTATGATTATATCAGAAAGAATTAATAATAAAGACAATATAGTTGTAACAACAGATAAAAACAAGGGAATACTCAGGAAAATAGCTGCTGAAAAAGGCTATAAATCATTTGTAGTGCCTGGCGATGTAGGCGGAAGATTCTCAGTATTCTCAGCTGTCGGACTTTTACCGTTTGCCCTGGTGGGTATTGATATAGCGGAATTATTAAAAGGCGTCAGGGACATGGATAAAGCCCTTCAGAATACTGACATTGAGCAAAACATCGCAGCTCAAAACGCCTTAATTCATTATTTAATGGACAAAAAAGGCAAGAACCTGTCTGTTATGATGCCTTATTCTAGCAGGTTAAAATATGTTTCTGACTGGTATGTACAGTTATGGGCAGAATCTTTAGGCAAGGAAGTTGACCTTAACGGCAATAAAGTTAATGTCGGCCCCACTCCTCTTAAAGCCCTTGGCGCAACAGATCAGCATTCACAAATCCAACTCTACAATGAAGGCCCTAATGACAAGCTCATTAACTTCATCAGGGTCGGAAAATTCGACACAAAGCTGGAAATACCTAAAGTTTTTCAGGATACAGAAATAGCTTATTTAGGCGGAAAAACAATAAATGACCTTATGAACGCCGAGGCTGACGCCACAAGAGTTGCTGTAACTGACTATAAAAAACCGAATGTGACTATAACCGTGCCGCAGGTAAATGAATACTACATGGGACAACTCCTTTATATGCTGGAAGTTCAAACTGCCATTGCCGGAGCCCTGTATAATATTGATACCTTTAACCAGCCGGGCGTAGAACAGGCCAAAAACTACACCTATGCCCTAATGGGAAGGAAAGGTTACGAAACTGCAGCTCAAGAATTGCAGCAAAAAATGTAATGGAACAAATAACGGAACGATTCTCAGAAATAATTTACTCAAAAGCTGACTGGGTGGCAACAATAACCATAAACAGACCGGATGTTTATAATGCCTACAGCATAGTAACCCTGCATGAAATGATAAAAGCCCTACAGGACGCTGTATGGGATGACAAAGTTGCGGTAATAGTCATCACTGGCGCGGGAGATACGGCATTCTGCACAGGTGGAGATGTGAAGGAATACGCTTCCGAATTCCTGACAAAGCCAAATGAGTTCTGGAAATGGATGGGTGTGTTTACGCAATTCCACGACCTGCTGCGTAATTCCGGCAAACCGACAATTGCAAGGCTTAATGGCATGGTTGTAGGCGGCGGCAATGAAATAAACATGTCCTGTGATCTGGCTATTGCAGCGGACCATGTAACTATAAAACAAGTCGGAACAAGTGTTGGCAGTATTGCAGCAGGCGGCGCAACCCAGTTTTTACCTATTCTGGTCGGTGATAGAAGAGCAAGAGAAATACTTTTGCTGAACGAGCCTATTACAGCCCAACAAGCGCTGGAGTGGGGGCTTGTAAACTATGTTGTACCCAAAGAAGAGCTTGATGCTAAGGTGCTAGAAATTGCGCAAAAGCTGATAAACAAGTTCCCGGAATGCACCCGCTATACTAAGCAGCAGTTAAATTTCTGGAAAGATTTTGCCTGGAATATGACAATCGGCCACGCAAAAGACTGGCTAAGCCTGCATTTTGCTTCTGATGAGACAAAAGAAGGAATGCAAGGGTTTGTAGAAAAGCGCAAGCCTGATTACATTAAAGTAAGGGAGCAGGCAGCATTACAAAAAAAGGAATGCAAAGCTTGTGACACAAAGTTTTTGCCCGTGGAGTTTGAGTTCTGCGGCAGGTGCGGGGCGAAGTTAGAAAATTAACATAAAAAATACGGTAACCCGCAGGCTACCGTTCAATACCTTTATTATTAATTATTTTTCTGGTAAAGTCAAGGGCAGAGTGAGTGAAGGCAAGGTTTTTGCCACTCCAGTCATTGCGAGGGCAACAGCGACATTTTGAGTCGCCCGTGGCAATCTGTCCAACGCCGCTTTTAATCGTTTTTGTTATAAAATATTATTTATAATAAGTTAACAAGAGTGGATTTATGGAAAAAATATACAAAGTTTTCGTTAGCTCTACTTACACAGATTTACAAGAAGCGAGAAAAGAAGTTCTTCAAGCTTTACTTGATTTAAATTGTATTCCTGTAGCAATGGAGGGATTTCCTGCTTCGAATGAAGAGCCATGGGAATTTATAAAAAAGGTAATAGAGGAATGCGACTATTATGTTTTGATTTTAGGCGGACGTTATGGTTCTTGTGATAAGGATGGAATAGGTTTTATTGAGAAAGAATATGATTATGCAATAGAAAAAGGAATACCTATTATAGCCTTTCCTCATAAAAATCCTGAAAAGCTTTCAAGAGAGAATAGTTGTAAGAATGATGAAGAAGAAGAGAAATATAAGTTATTCAGGGAAAAAATTACTAAGTTATTTAGACAATGGAATACTCCCGAAGAGTTACGAAGCCAAATTTACCCAAGTATAATTCGATTAATAAAAGATCATCCAAGAACAGGCTGGGTAAAAGCTGATAAAATCTCTAGCGAGGACTCTCTTGCTCAAATTCTTAAATTAAAAAATGCAATCGAGGAACTTAGAAAACATCAAAATACAGCGCCTGAAAATATAGAAGATTTAGCACAGGGCGAGGATTTATTTACTATAAATTATAAATTATCAAAATATGACGAATTTGAAGAGGAAACACGTATTTATGCACAGAAATATTCAATGAGTTGGAATAAAATATTTTCTATAATTTCTCCGTTTTTGATTTGTTCAAATCACGTAAATAATCTTTCTGCCCCTATAGAAAATATTATACAGAATAACGTTGGTAATAATTCTACCATTTCATTAAATGAAAATGATTTTAATACAATATTAATTCAATTTAACGCTTTAGGTTTAATTGAACCCAAAAATGATTTATGGAAACTTACTTCATATGGAAAAAATTACATGATGAAGATTAAAACTGTTAAAAAAGAACCTGCTGGACAGATTGCCACGTCGGGCTAAAGCCCTCCTCGCAATGACAATTCTCCACCCGCCGCAAACATAAGGAAAATTAATTATAATGAAGCTAAAATCCCTGAAACTTGAAAACTTCCGCCAGCACGAGGACTCTTACCTCGAATTTAACGACGGGATTACAATTATCAGCGGCTCCAACGGCGCAGGGAAAAGCACTATCCTTGAAGCTATTACCTGGGCCTTTTATGGAACCGAGGCCGCCCGCGGCAACAAGGACACTATAAAGTTCAACAAGGCAAAACCCCGCGCAAAAGTAATGGTTGAACTTGTATTCAACCTTGATAATTCTATATATAAAGTCGTAAGATACCTCGATAAAGCTGAGGTATACATAGGCAGCGAGGAATCTCCTGTTGTAACCTCACAGCAGGAAGTAACAAAGTATTTGACCGATAAAATCGGTATGACTAAGAATGAGTTCTTTAATACCTACTTCACCGGACAAAAAGAGCTTAATTTTATGAAGAATCAGGGTGCTATCGAGCGTAAAAAGTTCATTTCAAAGGTTATGGGCTATGAAAAAATCAGGGAAGCCCAGGAACAGGCAAGAATAGACCAAAACAAACTTAAAAACGAAATTGAAGGGTTTAAAAAAGGGCTGGATGACCTTGACGCCCTGCAAAAGGAAAAACAGGAAATAAATTTAAAGCTCACTGAAGTCAGGGAATTACTGAATAAAAAACAGGCAGAATTCAACAAAGCATCTGATGACGTGGCGAAAATCGAACCGGAATGGGAAAAAACAAAGACCACAAAGGAAAAATTCGATAAATTAAACTGGGAGTTAAAATCCTTAAGCGAAAAATCAGAATACATCAGTAAAAATATAGTAAATCTTACGGAAAATATTAAAAATTTAGACGAAAAAAGCAGGAAATTAGCAGAATCAGCTAAATTTGAAGCTGAATATAAAAATATTGAACAAAAAATAAAAACTCAGGAAGCCATGCAGGAAAAAGACGCTTTAAGGCAGAAATACCTGACACG
>MFRL01000018.1 GCA_001784565.1 Candidatus Melainabacteria bacterium GWF2_37_15 | reverse complement strand
CAGGCGCTATGGTTTTAACAAGAAGTGAAGATGGACAGGATGACATTTTACACATTGATATAGAAGCTGATGGAAGCAAGGGAGCAGAGCTTAAAATACCATTAATAGGTAAAAATTGCCCTCTGGTAGAGCCTAACACACTACAAAGCCAACATGTGTTTATGAATGGCAAAGAAATATACAAATTTGCCGTAAATACAGTTCCTGAATCTATAAAAAAAGCACTTGATGAGTCCAATACTAAGCTCGAAGATGTCGATTGTTTTATACTGCACCAGGCAAACGTCAGGATAATTGAATCAATTGCTGACAAGCTCAATGTCAGCAAAGACAAGTTTTATGTTAATTTACATAAATACGGAAATACTTCAGCTGCCTCGATTGCAATAGCTTTATTAGAGGCAATTCAGGACGGGACTGTAAAAAATCCTTCGCTATTGGTCTTAAGCGGTTTTGGCGCCGGTTTGACCTGGGGTACTGCTGTGATAAAATGGAGAGGATAAAGGAATCTAGACTTTGGAGATGAGTATATAATGAGCAACACGAAAAAAATAGCTTTTGTATTCCCGGGGCAAGGATCGCAATATCCGGGTATGGGGCTGGATATTTATGAAAACTACACTAGCGCTAAAGAAATATTTGAAAAATTTGATGAAATATCAGGAAAAAGCATTTCTAAGCTTTGTTTTTCAGGAAGCGATGAAGATTTAAAACAAACTGTAAATTCCCAGCCTGCCATACTGGCTGTTTCTCTTGCTTTATATGAAATTTTAAATGAAAAAGTACATATTACACCTGATTATGTGGCAGGGCACAGCCTTGGTGAGTATTCAGCGCTTTACGCAGCAGGTGTTGTAGAGCTTGATGAACTTATTAAACTTGTTTTAAAAAGAGCAGAGCTTATGAATAATGCTCCAAACGGTGCAATGACAGCTATACTTGGACTTGATGAAGATAAAATTGCTGAACTTATAGAACAATGCTCTTCAGAGGGTATTATTTGCGCTGCAAATTACAATACACAGATACAAACAGTCATCAGCGGGGAAGCAAAGGCAATCTTAAAAGCAAATGAACTCGCTAAAACAATGGGAGCAAAAAGGGTTATTCCCCTGGCAGTAAGCGGCGCTTTCCATTCACCTTTAATGAAGCCAATTTCAGAGAATTTTGCAAAATACATAAACAACACAAACGTAAATGATTCAGAAATACCTGTTGTAACCAATGTTGATGCAAAGCCAACAATAGATAAAGCTGAATTTTCATCAAAAATGTTAAAGCAGATGTATTCTTCAGTTTATTGGAAACAATCAATTACATATATGGTACAGCAGGGCGTGGATACGTTTATTGAGATCGGGCCTGGGAAGGTGCTTTCCGGCATGATTAAAAAAATTGCGCCTGAAGTTAATGTTTTAAATATTTGTGACAAAGAATCTTTGGAAAATGTAATTAAAGAGGAGTTTAATAAATGTCTGATGTAAAAAGGGTAGCTCTTGTAACCGGAGCATCCAGCGGGATCGGCAGGGTATGCGCAACTGAACTTGCAAAAGAAGGCTGTACTGTAATTATTAATTACTATCCAGCTCCTCCATGCGAAGCTGATGCTAATAACGTGGTTAAGGAAATCGAGGCAGCAGGCGGCCAGGCTAAAGCTATGGGTTGTGATGTTACTAACAGCACAGCTGTAAATGGCATGATAGATGAAATTGTAAAAGAATTCGGCAGAATTGACGTTTTAGTCAACAATGCAGGAATTACAAGAGATGGTTTATTAATCAGGATGTCTGATGAGGACTGGGAAAAAGTAGTTAATACCAACTTTAACAGTGTTTTCTATGTAACCAGGCCTGTAGCAAAAGTTATGATGAAGCAAAGAAGCGGAAACATAGTTAACATGGCAAGCATAACCGGAGTTTACGGAAATGCTGGCCAGGCAAACTACGCTTCAACTAAAGCAGGTGTAATCGGCTTTACAAAAACAATAGCAAAAGAATTAGCCTCAAGAGGAATTGTGGCGAACGCTGTTGCACCGGGTTTCATTGAAACACCCATGACTGAAAAACTTGATACTGCAAAAATTGCTGAACGTATTCCTCTTGGCAGGCTCGGAAAGCCTGAAGACGTTGCGGATGTGGTAAAATTCCTTGCAAGGCCAAATTCCTATATAACCGGACAGGTCATAGGAGTTGACGGGGGACTTGTTATTTAATACACTTAATTAACAAACACATATTGTACATATTGTAATACACAAACTTAAAGGAGAAAAAACAATGAGCGAAACATTTGAAAGAGTAAAAAAGGTAATAGTGGAACAATTAAGCGTTGAAGAATCAGAAGTAACACCTGGCGCAAGCTTTACAGCTGATTTAGGCGCTGATTCACTGGATACAGTAGAACTTGTTATGGCTTTTGAAGAGGAATTCGGTGTTGAAATTCCTGATGAAGAAGCAGAAAAAATCCAGAAAGTACAAGACGCTGTAAGTTTCATCGAAAAACAAAAAGTTAGCAGCTAATTTCAAAGGAAACTATTAATGACTAACAGGTCCAGAAGAGTAGTTATAACCGGAATGGGCGTGGTAAGTCCATTCGGGGTTGGGCTTGACACACTCTGGGAAAATCTTATACAGGGAAATAGCGGGATTAAGACTATCACACAGGTAGATCTTAGCCAGCATGATGTTAAATTCGGCGGCGAATGCTCTGATTTTGACCCTGCACAATACCTTGATAAAAAAGAAGTTAAAAGGATGGACAGGTATACTCAGCTTGCCATGGTTGCTGCGCAGGAAGCTGCACAACACGCAGGGCTTGATATGAATAAGATTGATCCTACCAGGGTAGGCGTAATTGTTGGAAGCGCTTCCGGCGGTATGGCAACTATCGAAAAAAATCATCTGGCTATAATAGAAAAAGGGCCTGCAAAATGCAGTCCTTTTACTGTGCCAATGATGATAGTTGACATAGCAGCTGGAAGAATTTCTATAATGGTTGGAGCTAAAGGCCCTAACAAGGCAATTGTAACTGCCTGCGCTACGGCCTCTCACTGCCTGGGAGATGCATTCCGAGCTATTATGTACGGAGATGCTGATATTATCTTGGCTGGCGGATGCGAAGCCCCGTTAACCTCACTTGCAATAGCCGGTTTTACCAGCGCAAGAACATTGTCAAGACGTAATGACGCGCCTCAAAAAGCCAGCAGGCCGTTTGATAAAGACCGAGATGGTTTTGTAATGGCGGAAGGCGCCGGCATTTTTGTACTTGAAGAACTTGAGCATGCAAAAGCCAGAGGAGCTAAAATATACGGTGAGTTTGCAGGCTATGCAGCCAATGCAGACGCTAACGATATAGTAGCCCCATGTCCGGATGGTGATGGCGCAGCAAGGGCAATGGTATTAGCATTAAAAGATGCAAATCTTAAGCCCGAGGATATTCAGTACATTAACACTCATGGTACAAGCACTGACCTTGGTGATGTTGCGGAAACCCTCGCTATCAAGCGTGTATTTGGAGATTATGCAAAAAATGGCCTGCTTGTCAGCTCTACAAAGAGCATGACAGGACATGCCCTCGGCGCTGCCGGAGCAATTGAAGCTGCTGCCTGCATAAAAGCCATGGAAACAGGCATAATTCCTCCAACAATAAACCTTGATAATCCTGATGAACTGTGTGATTTGGATTATGTACCACATAAAGCCAGGAAACTCGATAAGGTAACCGCTGTAATGTCGAATTCCTTCGGTTTTGGCGGACATAACGCATCACTGGTGTTTAAAAAATACGAATAAAATAATATAATAAACAAAAGAGAGCCAGCATAAAGTGCTGGCTCTCTTTTATATGTCTATTTTTTATGTTTGATCGAGAGTCGAATAATCTACAAACTCAACTGGGGCACCATGAAACATCTGTTCTTGTAAAACTTTAAGATTATCAGGCAATGACTTTTCAAATCCTTCTACGGCTTGTTCCCCCAATGCGGCAGCAGGTGGCTTTGCGAAAATAATATCAGAGCATGGTCTTTCACCTGACGCACATTGTTTTATTTTTGTAAAAATATTATGTTCTACGGCAATTGTCGCAATCTTATTTGCAGGACAATCGAGTACTAAATCCGAACAAGGCTTTTCACCATTTATACAACCTTTAAGTTTTCCATAAAAACTATCTTCCCCGGTAAAAAACTCTTTTAACGTTTTCCTTGTTTGCGGCATTGATTGGTGCTTTCCCGTTAATAATGGATTTACTTCACCCATAATAATATCCCTTCCTTTCGTTTTTAAAACTAAAATTTTCCTACCCATATTTCCCTTATGATTATATAAACAATAAATGGTAATAAAGATTGCGTTTTTTGGCATAATACAGATTTACAAATCTTAAGATATTTAAGGCCGGCGTAGCCGGCCTTATTCCATTCGAGGGAGGAAGCTGTGCGAAGCACAGCTTCCTCCCTCGAACTTTCCCTCAAATTTATAGATAATATTACCCGGTCTTTTTTTATTTGTACGGGTGTGGGATTCCAAATTTTATATTTTAAATAAATATAATAAACACACTTAATAATATTAATTTGGAGGAAGGGAAAAATGAGGCTCCTACAAGAAAGAGATATTCTTCAAAAGAAAAAACGTGAAAAACTAAACCTAAATCTTGATCTAACCGGATTATCCAGAAGAAATACTTATAAATATCTAATCAGAAACTTTAATTTAGCTTTAAGAAAACCTTTGCAATGGACATTAAAAAGAAGTTTTGACTATTGCGCAACTTTGTTTGGCCTGATGTTAATATCACCACTTCTGGTTTTAGTAGCTGCACTTATTAAACTCGATTCTAAAGGGCCGATTTTTTACAAACAAAAAAGGATCGGCCTTTATGGAAAAGAATTTGAAATGTATAAGTTCAGAAGCATGAGACAGGATGCCGATAAAGAATATGAAAAATTAAAGCAGCTTAATGAAACAAATGAATTAATGTTTAAGGTATTTAATGACCCAAGAATTACACGGGTCGGGAAATTTATCAGAAAATACAGTATAGATGAGCTACCCCAACTCTTTAATGTTTTAAAAGGAGAAATGAGTCTTGTTGGGCCAAGACCACCCCTGCCACGTGAAGTCCAACACTATGAAAAACGTCATTATTTAAGGTTTGCAACGCTGCCAGGATTAACGGGACTGTGGCAAGTCAGTGGAAGATCCAAAATAAAAGAATTTGACACGGTTCTGCAATTAGATTTCAGCTATATAAACAGGTGGAGTTTCCTCATGGACATAGGGCTATTGTTTAAAACAATACCTGTAGTGCTGTTTGCCAAGAACGCGGCTTAATCTTATTTTATTCCTACCATTACCTGAGTGATTAATATAAAAACCGGCAAGTTTTTATTTAAATCATTCCTATGAATACATCTGAAAAAAATATTGCTATTGTTACAGACCAGCTCGCAGGAGGAATAGGGGGAGCAGAAAGTATTACTTTTACTGTTGCTGAAATGCTGCCTTATGCTGATATTTTTACAACAGTATGCGACTTGGATATATTACCGGAAAATATTAAAAACAGGAAAATCCACACTACTTTTTTACAAAAGTTCCCATTCTCAACAAAACTGTACAAAGCTTATCTACCTCTAATGCCTACGGCAATAGAATATTTAGACCTGCAAAAATATGATATTATTTTTTCTTCGCACCATTGTGTTGCAAAAGGAATAATACCAAGGCCTAATGCGGTGCATATATGTTATTGTCACTCCCCCGCAAGGTATATATGGGATATGTTCTGGCAATACTCAGATTTAAACGGGCTGGGGAAATATAAAAGGCTGTTATCCTTTTTTATATGTAATTATTTAAAAATGTGGGACGTTACAAGCGCAAACAGAGTTGATTATTTTATTGCGAATTCAAGCTACACAGCAGCCAGGATAAGCAAATTTTACAACAGAAGAAGCCGCATTATTTACCCGCCCGTAGAAACAAAGAAATTTAACTATCAAGAATCAGAAAATTTTTATCTCATGGCCAGCAGACTGGTTGCGTATAAAAGATTTGATCTGGCAATAGAAGCATTTAATGAGTCAGGGAAAAGGCTTGTTATTATTGGCGATGGCGCTGAGTATGAAAAACTAAAAGCAATGGCAAGACCCAACGTTACTTTGCTTGGAAAAGTTCCTTCACATGTGCTTATTGATCATATGAGCCGGTGCAAGGGTTTTGTGTTCCCTGGCAAAGAAGATTTCGGGATAGTTATGGTGGAAGCCCAGGCCTCCGGCAAACCGGTTATTGCATTCCGGGGCGGGGGAGCAATTGATATTATTCTGGATAACGAGACAGGAGTCATGTTTAATGAACAAACAACAGAGTCTTTAAATGATGCAATTAAAAGAGCAGAATCCATTAAATGGGACCATAAGCTGATAGCCCGGCATTCTAAAAAGTTTGACAAACAGAGGTTTATAGACAAGCTTGATTTTCTTTTTAAAAACGCCCACCAGCTTGAAAACATGGACAAAAAGGCTTTTTATGAATAATATAAATAAAAAATTTAAAATAGCTGTACTGATAAATTCATACACTCTTGAAAAATGGAAGCATAAAATATTAAATGATCTGCAAAATTCCAACATTGCAGATATGAGTTTTTTTTTAATTAATGAAAAAGATGAAAAAAATTCCGGCAATTTTCTTTATAGGCTATACGAAAAGCTTGATAGAAATGTATTTTCAAAATCAGGCGCTTTTAAAGAGCTTGCCGAAGAGGAAAATGCCTTGGAAATGGTTGAGATTCCGAATCAAGTTCAGAATGACGAAAATAATTTTGACATCATCCTCAACTTATCAAAAAAAAAATGTCCTGATAGCCTTAAAAAAGCAAAATATGGGGTATGGTTTTTTTCATTTGGAGATGAAAACGGTTTTTTAAAAGCTCCTTTTTTAAAGGAACTTTATGAAAATAATCCCTTATCAAAATGCAGCCTGGACGCTTTGATTGATAACGAAGAGAAGGTTCTATATTCCTCATATTCCAGTACTAACCCGTTTTCTTTATATATAAACCAGAACAAAAACTACTGGAAGGCCTCGGATTTTGTGCTGAGATGCCTCAAAGTAGGGGCAGACCTATGTGTCTGCCCTGTTCAAAAGGGCGCACACGCAGGTGCGCCCCTACTTTGTTATCCCTCCAATCTTTTTATGTTTATATTCTTTATTAAGCTTGCCACAAGAATGTTTTTACAAAAAGCCAAAAATAAATTCCTGAAAGAACAATGGTTTATCGCATTTACCAACAAATTTCACAGTTTTAATATAATAAATCCGCCTAAAAACAGATTTTTTGCAGACCCTTTTCTTATACAAAACAAACAAAAAACATACATTTTTTTCGAAGATTATTACTATGAAAAAAATAAAGGCGTTATTTCTTATATGGAAATTTTAAGTAATGGCGCCTTTTCAAAGCCAAAAACAGTTCTGGAAAAAGATTATCACCTTTCTTACCCGTTTGTTTTTGAAGAATATGGAAAATTTTACATGATCCCGGAAACACTCGGAAATAGGACAATAGAACTATATGAAGCAGTTGATTTTCCCGAACAATGGAAACTAAAAAAGGTTCTTTTTAGAGATATTAATGCTGTAGACTCAACCTTACTCAAATATAACGGAAAATACTGGCTATTTACAAACATTGCCGAGAAAGCAGGGTATTTATGTGATGAGTTATTCTTATTCTACTCTGATTCCCTTTTCGGGCAATGGATTTCTCATCCTAAGAATCCTATAGTTTCAGATGTCAGGACTGCAAGATGCGCCGGAAAAATATTCATCTATAATGGCGACTTAATAAGGCCCAGCCAGGAAACCTCTATCAGGTACGGATATAGCCTAAATTTTAATAAAATAGAATCTTTATCAGAAAAAGCATATAAAGAAAAAACTATACGAAAAATAAAGCCTGAAAGCATAAAAGGGAACCTGGCAGTCCATACTTATAACTCGGAAAACGGGTTTGAGATCATTGATGGCATGAAAATCATAGGAAAACATATTTAAATGTCTGTTTCATATCTTGAAAAATTAACCTGCAAAAAAGTGCTGGCTTTTAACTCGGCTATTAGCCTCCTTTCTCACGGGCTTCCACTTATAATAGCGTTTTTTACCATCCCCCTGGTTATACATGGCATGGGGACTGAACGTTTTGGAATTTTAACCCTGATATGGGTGATTATAGGAGCTTCAAGCATCCTTGATTTCGGGCTTGGTCACGCCTTAACACAGTTTATCTCTAAAAGGCTGGGAGCAGAAGATATTGTAGACATTGAAATTCACATCTGGACTGCCCTATTCATCATTTTTATTCTTGGAATAATTGCCTGCATAGCGGTTTTTTTGTTAATTCCTACTATAACAACCTTATTAATGAATGTTCCTGATGCTTATATGGCAGAAACTCAAAATTCCTTATATCTTTTAGCGTTATCATTACCTCTTTTAATGCTTAATATAAGCCTTGTAGGCATACTTGAATCATTTCAAAAATTTGGCGTAATTGGAATTTTAAAAATTCCAATAATTTTCTGTAATTATATAGGACCGCTTCTTGTGCTGCCTTTTACAAAAAACCTTGCGGCAGTGGTTGCTGTACTTGTACTTGGACGGTTTTTATCATCTATGGCATATTTTATATTCTGTTATAAAATTATATCCAAATTTTCCGGCCGGATTCAGATAAAACTTAGCCATATAAAGCCTCTTCTGGGTTTTGGAGGATGGATAACCCTGAGCAACATAATAAACACAATTATGTCAAATATTGACCGGTTTTTTATAGCAGGGTTAATTTCCACGGCAGTTGTTGCATATTACACTACTCCGCTTGAAATTCTCGCCAGAATATCCATAATCCCGGCAGCAATTATGAGCGTTATGTTTCCGGCAATGAGCGCAGAATTCACTAAAAATCGGACACGATCCCGGGAACTTTTTTTCCAGAGCATGAAAACCATATTTACTCTTATGTTTCCTATTGTTTTAATACTGATCTTCTTTGCAAAACCAGGGCTTAGTTTATGGATTAGTGCTGAATTTGCTGAAAAAAGCTACAAACTTGCGCAAATAATGTCGATCGGAGGACTATTATTCGGTTTAAACATAATTTATTATAATTTTATCCAGGCAACAGGACGGTCTGATATACCTGCAAAGCTGCATATGATAGAATTTCCTCTTTATTTAGCATTATTATGGTTTCTTACAATGAATTTTGGACTTATAGGAGCAGCGTTGGCCTGGTTATCAAGAATTATAGTGGACTTTTTTGTTCTGGGGTTTATTTCATTACGCATGCTAAAAAGCTAATTTGTTTTTTAACCCTTTTAAGAATATTAAATAGTGTCTTATGGCGCTTCCAGGACAGGTCAGCTTTTATACTTAAAATTATTTCCTCTTTGTTTGCAAAATAATATTTATATTCGTAACTTCCTATTCCATAATCCATATAATCCACTGATAACCCCATTTCAGATGAAATGTCATAATAAGGAACAAGAAATCCAGGCGACATTTCCGCAAAATCATCATTATAGCTGAACATATTGCTGTAGAGCACATTATTCAGACTTTTATATTTAAAACTGTATGCAACCGATCTATCGCTATTTTTTAAATAAAGCCTGGACAGCATCACAAAGTCCTGGTTTAAATACAAATCCTTAATAAAATCCCGCATTTTATGTGATTTAAAAATATCCCACTTTTTTTGATGAAAATTCATGAATTCTTTTATATGTTTTTCATTTTTAACTGAATTAAAATCATACTTTAACTCATCATTAAAATCCCTTTTAGCAAGATTTTCCTTTCTTTTTAACCTTTTATATTTTTTTGTTAAAGAATTTTTAAATTTTTCTGTTTTATATATCAAAGGTTTAACCGTATAACTGTATATATTTACCTTATAAATCTTTTCCTGCTCAAACCTTCTAAGTAAACACTTAAAAAATTCAGACCCGGGAGAAATTAACCTCAAATCAATTTCAAAATTATTCTCAATAATAAAATTAGAAAGATCTAATAAACAAGCTATATCCTGGTATAAAACACAAAAACTGTCATAAAAATCAGGATTACTGCCTACAGCGTATAATCTGTTACCCCTTTTATAAAACGGAGCAATTAGCCTTATCTGATTTTCTTCCCAGCCTGTTATAATGAATAATTTTTTACCCTCACCAAAATGCTTAAACCAAGTAAAATTCCATTCATAAGATGAATTATATGCACCTCCTTTTTCAAGATAAAAATTTTGCCATGCTTCTTTTAAATCAACGTCAAAAGCCCCGTATACTTTAAAATTCATTCCCTCCTAAACCCCACTTAAAAAATTAACAACGCCAGCATACCAGATAAATACATTTAATAAATTAAACAGGTATTCTACCCTGTTAACCGGTTTTAAATTTAAAAAACTATTATTTTATTTTTTAAGAAGGGGAATTAAAAAATGAAAATAGTATTAGTAAATAATACTTTCGGAAACTTCGGTGGAGGGTCTGAAAAAGCAACCATTGAAACTGGAAGAATATTACAGGATAAAGGACATGAAGTATATTATTTTGCTTCAGACAGAAAACCATATTATGAAAAAGATTATAAATATCAAAACTTTTTCCCCAAAAACTCAAAAAAAATTTTTTATAATATTGAAGCTAAAAAAAAGTTGGGCTTACTTTTAAAAAAAGTAAAACCAGACCTGATTCATGTTCACTGCTTCCAACATAATTTAACTCCATCAGTGCTTATTGCCTGCAAAGAAAGTGGTATACCTATAGTAATGACGTTTCATGATTCTAATTTTGCCTGCCCTCCAGGCACATTGATAAAAAACGGCAAATCCTGCACTTCACGTGATTGTATAAATGGTTCTCTGATCTCCTGTGTAAAATACCGCTGTTTCAGCAATTCTTTTTCAAAAAGCCTTGTTTCAGCAAGTGAATTTTTCTTTAAAAAAAGCCTGGGGAGTTATGAAATCCCTGAATACATCATCTGCCCAAGCCAGTTTATACTCGATCTTGCTGTAGAATCAGGAATAAAAAGAGAAAAGCTGGTTTTAATAAGTAATTTTATTAATGCCAACGATACTAATAATAATTCCCACAAAGGATATTTTCTATATGCAGGCAGGATTGTTAAAGAAAAGGGCCTATATTGCCTTATTAACGCCTTTAAAGACCTGCCTCACATAAGATTGCGTATAGCCGGAAAAGGCGCATATGAAACAGAATTACAAAAATTCATTGAGCAAAACAATATAAAAAATATAGAATTTATTGGGCTAAAAAAAGGAATAGAGCTGGAAAACGAGTATAAAAATTGCTTCGCGACAGTATTATCAAGCCTGTGCGGGGAAGCATTCGGACTTTCCATACTTGAATCATTTTCTTATGGGAAGCCTGTAATTGCCAGCAGGACAGGCGGCATCCCGGAAGTAATAAATGATTATAAAGACGGAATAATGGTTGAGCCGGGAAATGTTGAAGAATTAAAAAATGCTATTCTAAAATTATGGAACAATCCTGAACTTTCATCTAATTTTGGAAAAAATGCAAAAATAAAGTTTAAAAATTTATATACTGCTGAAGTTTACTATAAAAAACTTATTAATGTATACGAATGGGCTATAAGCCCTAGACCAGAGTATAGCTTTCTGGAAACTATTCAACAAACGTATTAGTCTGATAGTCTAATTTACCTTTTTGCAAAATTTTTTAATAACTAGAAAGAGGTAATAGAATTAGGGGACAAAATATGAGACTAATGATCAAAGTTGTCGTGATGTTAATGTTTACAATGTTTGCATCTCTGCCTGTATATGCAGAAAATGCAGCAATTCCGGAAGAACCGGTTATTTCAGAAGCTGCTCAGCCTGATAAGGCTCAACTCTACGCAAGTTTCAATTCAAGAAAGTATATTCTCGGACCTAACGACATTATTAATGTAAATGTTCTTGGTGTTCCTGAACTGTCCAGGGATGCTGTAAAAGTACAACCTGACGGAAAAATCAACCTTTCAGGACTCTACAGCGTTCCCGCAACAGGTTTAACATTTGATGAGCTCAGCAGCGTGCTGGAAGAAAAATATGCTCATTATGTAAGAAACCCGCATGTTGCAATAAGCATGCAAAAAAGCAGGCCATTTATTGTCCAGGTAACAGGAGCTGTTTCTGTTCCCGGAAGCTATGAGATTAACACAGATACAGAAACAACAGCAGCATTTTTTGATGAGAAGACCACCCATGTAGAAAGAAAAACTCCTATATTATCAAACGTACTGACCGCCGCCGGGGGAGTGAATTATGATGCAGATGTAGAACATATTCAAATTTCAAACAGGTTTGACAACACCCAGCATGAAGTAAATCTTCTTGAACTCCTGGAAAAAGGCAAATCTGACCAGGATATATATCTTATGACCGGTGATAGCGTGCATGTGCCCAGACTTGCTTCTCCTCTTGCCGTAGACGCAGAGAAATATAGCAAGTTTTCCGCATCAACATTTGCCTACAAAACCGTACCTGTAAGGGTTATAGGGTATGTAAACAACCCCGGATTACTGGAGCTTGATTCAAGCCTGTCATCCAGCCTGAACACAGCAATTGCACAGGCAGGAGGATACCTCGGAGATGCTCCATATCCACCCAAAAAGGTTTTTATTAGCCGCTACAGCAATGGAGGTAACCTTGTTACCACAGCAGTTAACCCTATGAAACAGGACCTTACTCTTATGCCCCAGGATGTAGTATATGTGCCTGAAAAAACAAGACCAATTATTGGAAGGGCGTTCGACTTTGCACTGAGAATTGTAGACCCGATAGGCACTGTTGCAAGCGGATATAACCACTGGAGCCTTATGTTCGACCCAAGCAGGTTCAATGACTAATTAAGACATAAAGAAGAAAGAGGATAACCATGAGAAATTTATTAAAACTTATGCTCAAAGAGAAAAAAATAATGCTAATATCACTCGCATCAGCATTTGCTCTCTTCCTATTCTATTTTATTTTCATGTACAAACCACTATATTCATCAAGCGCAAAAATCTTTATAAAAGATATCCCTCAACAAAATATTATTGCTGAATTCGGCGGGGGTTCACTTGTAAAATCTGAAAGTGGTTACAGTAACCCGTTATTTAACCTTGCACAGGTTTTAAAATCAAAAAACACCTCTGTAAGAGTTTTTGAAGCTCTTAAGCAGAAACAGGAAAAAGATATTAAAAAAATAAATATTAAAAATGAAGATGAATGGCATAACTATTTATCAGAACACATAAGAACAAAAATCATACCTTCTACAGATACTCTCTCCATATCACTAAAATGGATCAACAAGGATACAGCCGGAAATACCCTTAACGAAATCGTAGAACAGTTTAAGGGTGAAAACATGAATATGCGAAAAGCCGTGGCAGTCAACCAGAGAAAGTATCTTGAAGAAAATCTTGAAGAAATAAACAATAACCTTACAGAAGTCAGAAAAGAAATAAAAAATTACACAATAGCTAATAATGCAGTAAATATGGACGCTGAAAAAACAGTCCTTGTTGAAGCTAGAGTAGGGCTTGAAAGAGACATTGAACTGACAAAAAGTAAAATAAATTATTATGATAGAAAACATAAAGAACTCGCAGACCAAATCGGTATCTCTGATGTCCGAGTAGCGCTTAGATCTGCTTCAATCGGAAAGGACCCTTATCTTGACAATCTATTTGCAAACCTTGCTGTATCCCAACAAAAACTGGCTGATTTGAACGGCACTTTTACAGAAAATTACCCAAAAGTTATTTCAGCACAAAACGAAGTTAAAACCCTTGACCATATCATAAAAGAAAGACAAAACCAGGCATTCACAAACCTAAAAATTAAAGAAACGGATGTAAGGGGTATTTATGACGAATCTTCCCAGGATGTGATAAAAGAAATGGCAATGGCCAAAGCAGAGAAAGTTTCTCTCGCTAACGAACTTAAACAGATGCAAAGAGGCGTAAACAACCTGCTTCAAAGAGAATCTACTCTTCCTGAAAAGATTTTGGGACTTGAAGAACTTAAAAAACAGGAGTCAGCATTAAAAAGCGCTTATGAAAGCGTTAAAGCTAAACAATTAGAAGCAAAATTAAACGAAAACAGTATTGTTAACAATATTTTTATACTTGACGCACCATCAAAACCTGTTTTTGTGCTCGCTGACCTCTTGTTCAAATTTCTTGGCTTCCTTTACCTTGGCGTTATTGCAGGTATTGCAGCAGCCTGGGTTAAAAATTATATAGAAAACAAAATAAAACTTAATGATATGGAAAGTTTTGCCGTATGACCAGCATGCAGATTGACCCTATTCTTTTATTAGGAATACTAATTACCGGGCTTGGCCTATTAATATACCTGTTTAACGAATCGATTAAAAAACCTGTTATTGCCTATTTTTTAATTCAATTGACAGTTATATGGATATTCTTTGGGCAAAAAATACTGGGGCCTATGGGGCTTGAAATCAAGCCCCATGCCGTAGTATTCCTTTTAACAACCCTGGTATCGTTTTATTTTATTTTTAAACACTTCGATTATTTATGGAGCTACAAACCTTTCAGATACCTATTTTTCTTTTTCATCATAAGTACAATTTATGCAATTTTTTACAAAACAGATTTTCGCTCATCAAGCTATATTGACTTATGGATTCACAACAACCTTGGACTTAAACACAGCGCTATAAAATCAGGGCTTGGGACAATTTCCAGGGAATTTGGAAGCTCGGAAACAAAATATATAGTATACCTGGCAGGTTTAGCTCCATTAATTGCCTTTGTGGCAGGGTTTATGTCGTTTAAATCCGGTGGGCTAAAGCCCACCCTACAGAACCTTATAAGTTTCTTTTCCTTTACTTCTTTAACTTACCTTATATTTCTTGGTATCAGTATTCTAGCAGGTACCAGCACCCTTATGTTTATACAGGGCAGGCTTGCTATTGACGGAGGATTCACAGGAAATGATTTTGAAGCTCTACTTTTAATTATGCTTGTAGGCTTTTATCTCTATATACAAAAAAACAGGGATTTTAAGCTTTACGAGCCTACAAAATGGAGTATTATTACGAATATCATAATTTTATCGCTTTTAATCCTCCTGGGCATCAAAAAAGGAACGATTCTTTCTCTCTTTATAGCAACACATGTAGTTATTGGCCTGATTTTTGCCGTAAAACTTTATTATAAGGAGAAAATAGGTTTTAACTTTAACCCTGCATTTTTGCTTGCTCCCATATTTTTGATTGTTTTACCAACGATTTTTTGTCCTGAATTTGCTGAAACTACCCTGTATAACATCCAGGATCGTTTTGCTTCTACAGATACAATTGATATAAGAATGGTTAACTGGGAGTTATATAACCAGTATTGGGCCGGCAATTTCGACTTTTTCAAGGCATTATTTGGTTTTGGTATAGATTCTTCCAGGGAGGCAACTTTTTTCCTTACTGCAATGCACCCGGAGCCATCTATGCAACAGCCGCATATTCACAGCATATACCTTGAAATGTTCTATAATTACGGGCTGATAGCTCTTTTGTTTTTCCTTCCCTTTATATTAATACTTTTCGGGAATTTTAAAGACATTTTGCACAATAAATACAATATATTTAACTGCCTGAGCGTTACGATAATATTATTCTTTCTTGTTTATTATATCACAGAAAGCCCGGCAGTTCCTTCTATCATAGTTATTTTCAGTCTTTTAGGATTCCTTGAGTCGATCAGGAGGGCACTAAGTGAACATCAAAAAGAAAATCCTGTTTATAACTAACATCATAGCTCCCTATATGCATGATTTTTTTGAAAATCTGGCTAAATACCCTGAAATTGATTTCACTGTAGCTGCCTGCGCATATCGGGAACCTGATCGGGAATGGAACATAGATTATTTAAAAAATGCCAGCTATAAATATAAAATACTGGAAGATACAAAACTTATTAAAATTCCCTTTCAAAACAGGTTTTTCTATCTTGGAGGTTTCAGCCTTATAGAAGACATAATATTAAACAACTATTCAACCATAATTTTTAAAGGAGGGACAAGGTTTATAGGGCCTTTTTATGCCCTGGCCTCAAAAATATGGGGCAAAAAAGCTGTTTTATGGGAGGAAGATAATCTCTCAGGCGCTACTTTGTTAAAAAGTATAGTGAAACCTCTTTATATAAATAATTTCATGTTTTCAGGATTTATAGCATATGGAACAAAAGTTAGGGAATTTCTTGAAACAATGAATTCAGGCATATCAGACAAAATTCACTTTGCGTATTCCCCTGTGGACAACAACAAATACAGACAACGCTATCTTAAGCTCAAGCACAAAAAAAGCCTGATTAAAAAGGCTCTTGGCATTAATGAAAAGAAAAAAGTAATACTATACGTAGGCCGTTTTGTAAAAGAGAAAAATCCTTTTACGCTTATTAACGCAGTAGACAGAATTCGGAAAAAAAAGAAAAATATTATATGTATCTTCGTAGGGGGCGGAAACCTTGATTTTCAAATAAAAAGTTACATAATAGAAAAAGGGTTGCAGGACTTTGTCCAATTAGTACCATTCCAGCAGTTTAAAAAATTAACGCTTTATTATTCTATAGCAGATGTTTTTGTCCTCCCATCAATCGTTGAACCGTGGGGCCTGGTTGTAAACGAGGCAATGAACTTTAATTTGCCTGTAATTGTTTCAGACAAAGTGGGTTGCAGTTATGACCTTGTTAAAAATAATTATAACGGCTATATTTTCCCGTATATGGACTCTGAAAAACTAGCTGAAAATATTATAAAAGCATGCAATAATTCTGAAACGCTGGGGCGTAATTCTTACCAAATAATAAGAGATAAAGATTTTGACCAGGTATGCAAAACAATAATTGCGGCAAGTTAAGGCCAAAAATTAAGATTTAAAAAACCAGTTTTTTATCTTAGCTAGTGCGGGGGCGCCTTCGGCGCCCCCGCACTATTTGGAGGGAAGTCCGGCGAAGCCGGACTTCCCTCCAAATATATATAATTTTATTAACATGCTTGTTTTTTATTAAACAAACATATATAATAAACCCTGACTTTATAAAAACAATTAGGTAATTTTAAAGGTTAGGGGTTTTGCATGAAAAGAATTAAAAGTGTTGCATTTATTTTAGCTTTTATCATAAGTACACCAGCATTTGCTGTGAATGATTACAGTAATCCAAACTCCGGAAAACAAGTATGTACAGACGGAAAAGTCTGCTTTGCTGATGATTTAATGAAAGAACTGATAAAAGAATCCGTAGAAACAGTAGGCAAGCATTTACTGGAAAAAGCAAAAGAAAAATATCTTAATACTAACCCTACTACCACTACTACAACGACTACTACAACTACTCCTTCTACCACTACCAGTGATACTACTTATTATTCCCGGTCAGGTTCATATTCTCCAGACACAACAAGTTCAACTACTACTTCCAGTAGTACCGGAAATGATGACGACATAATAATTATTGATTAATTAAATTTATTTATTTAGTATTTTTTTAGTTGTAGAAGCTGTATAGTGGCTCCTACAACTAAAATTTGCCGTTTTTAATTAACATTTCAAGTTAATTAAATTTTAAAATCTGTAAACTAAATTGTAGAAAACCTCTTGCACAATTTGCTAATATCAATATAATAGTACTTGTGGGTTAAATGGTTTTTTTGGAAAGGAGACCTAAATGAACAAAGAAGAATTAGTACAAGAAGTGGCAAAAAAAGCGAAAGCTACTCAAAAAGACGTTTCTGAAGTTTTATCAGCATTCGTTGACGTTGTGGAAAAAACAGTTGCAAAAGGTAAAAAAGTTACATTAGTTGGCTTTGGAACTTTTGAATCACGCAAAAGAGCAGCAAGAACCGGCAGAAATCCACAAACCGGTAAAGAAATTAAAATACCTGCTAAAACAGTTCCAACATTTACAGCTGGTAAAAAATTCAAAGAATTAGTAAATAAGTAAGAATTTACTTAACTAGTTTGGAAAAAGAGGCTGGTGCGCACCAGCCTCTTTTAATTTTTATGTGTTTCGTCATTCTGAGGGCTTTAGCCCGAAGAATCTGTTGAAACAGATCCTTCGCTACGCTCAGGATGACGGTAATTACTCCACAGTAACAGACTTCGCCAGGTTCCGTGGCTGGTCAATGTCCTTACCAAGATACTCTGCTATATAATACGCCAGTAACTGCAAAGGTATGGTCGTTAATATAGGCGAAAAAATCTCATGCGTTTTTGGAATTTTAATTATATAGTCAAAAATTGATTCCAAATTCTCATCATCCGCGGAAGTAACAGCGATCATGCTGGCATTACGGGCCTTCGATTCTTCACTGTTAGATAAAACCTTTTCATATACCTTCCCTGGAACCAATACTGAAAGAACAGGAATAGTATCATCAAGCATAGCGATCGGTCCATGCTTTAATTCGCCGGCAGGGTAGCCTGTTGCGTTTATATAACTTATTTCTTTCAGCTTTAATGCCCCTTCTAAGGCTACAGGATAATTAATTCCCCGTGCGATGTATATAAAATTCCTTGTATTATGGAATTTTATTGCGCATTCGTTAATTTCTTCCTTATTGCTAAGAATCATTTCAACCTTTTGAGGCAGTTGCAAAAGCTCTTTTTTGTATTCCTCAATTTCTTCCTGTGGCAAAGAATTCTTAATTTCAGCAAGGTAAATAGCAAAAAGATAAAAAGCCATAAGCTGCGCTGTATATGACTTTGTAGCAGCAACACTCACTTCAAACCCGGCATTTACGGGCAGCAGGCTGTCAGCTTCTCTTGCCATGGTAGAATCCGGTCTATTTGTTATAACAAGCACATGCGAACCTTTAGATTTTGCCTGACGGATTGCTGTGAGGGTATCAGCGGTTTCTCCTGACTGGGAAACCCCTATAATAAGAGAATTTTTACTTATGACCGTTCTTTTATATATGTATTCGCTAGATGCTTCAATATCCACAGGGATGCCGATGAACTCCTCAATCAAATATTTACCTACCATAGCAGCATGAAGCGAAGTCCCACAGGCTATAATCTGTATTCTATCAAGCTTTTCAAGGGTATCATGAGTTAATTTTACTTCCGGCAAATGTAACGGCTCGGAAAAACATCTTAATTTATCAAAAAGGGTTTGCCTTATTACATCAGGCTGTTCGTGTATTTCTTTCATCATGAAATGCTTGTAGCCCATTTTGCTGATAGCAACAGGCTCCCAGGGAATAATTTCCACCTGCTTTTCAAGAATATTACCTTCTAAATCCATAATTTTATACGATGAACCCTGTATTTGCGCAATTTCATTATCATCCAGGTATATCACTTTTTTAGTATATTCAAGAATTGCAGGCACATCGCTTGCTATGAAGTTACTATTTTCACCCACTCCAATAATTAGCGGTGCGCTTTTCCTTGCTGCAAAAAGGGTTTCTGGATTTTCTTTAAAAATTACCCCAAGAGCATAGGCCCCCTGTAGTTTCTTCAGGGCATGCCGCATTGCAGCACTGTAGCTATCGGTATTTTTAAGGCTGTCTTCTATTAAATGCGCTATTACTTCAGTATCTGTCTGCGAAGAGAATTTATACCCTTTTTCAATTAATTCTTTTTTTAATTCCTTGTAGTTTTCTATTATGCCGTTGTGAACTATTGCGACTTTATTTTCAAAACTTATATGAGGGTGAGCGTTTGTTTCGTTTGGCACGCCATGAGTTGCCCATCTTATATGGCCAATGCCTGCTTTTAAGTTACTGTTTTCAGACAGGCAGCCATTTAAAAGGTTTTTTAAATTTATAAGCTTACCCTGTGCTTTATAAATCTTTACTTCTTCGCCATTATGAAAAGCTATGCCTGAAGAGTCATATCCCCTGTATTCAAGCTTTTCCAGCCCTTCAATTAAAAACCTTACTAAAGCCTCATGCCCTATACAGCCAACTATACCGCACATTTAAATCACCATTATTCCTTTAGCCCCAATTCATATTTATAGGATACCAGAATATTGTTACTTTTTGAAATAAAGAATTTATAAAGGTTTGCCGATATAAAATAATATGCGAATTTTAACGAACATATTAACAGTTTTTTTAGTATTGTTATTTTTTATTTCTCCTTGCTATTCCAAAGAAAAACACAAACTGGCAGCCCCTACACAAGGCAGTATATCCTCCCCATTCGGCCCCAGGATTGATCCATTTTCAAGGCAATGGGGATATCACAGCGGCATAGACATAGCTGCTAACCAAAATAGTCCTATCTACGCGCTACAGGAAGGGAAAGTGATCTATAGCGGCTGGGATGGCGGATATGGAAAATGTATAGTAATAGACCACAATTATCCTGATATTCCCAAGGTTCCACGGGTACAGACAAGATACGCTCATAACTCCCAAAACCTGGTTAATAAAGGCGATTATGTCCGCAGAGGACAAATTATAGGATATATTGGCTCAACCGGCAGGTCTACAGGGCCGCACCTGCATTTTGAAGTTGTTTATAGAGGAAGTGCCATAAATCCGCTTGATTATTTATACAAGCTGCCTGCTTACCTTGATTATGTAGTTTATGTCAGGGAAAATCAAAGATATACATCTTACGCGCAGGGTGGGAACTAATTAAATTTGTTAATTTTTTAAACAATTTTTTTGAAATATAGCAATAATTTTGCTTTATATTCATTATGAATATTAATCGTTTTGGAAAACAGAAGCAATGATAAACAACAGTTCAAGAATAGGATTTTCTGCAAATTTATCTGATGTGGTAGAAATTTTAATAAATGACAAATCCATTTCAACTCTTTGCCCTAAAGGAAGAGACGCTATCAGGGAAATTTGTAATGAAGCCATCAATTTTGGAGTTCCTCAGGATGGAATAATCCACTTGGATTCGGTTAAAAAAAATTCTAATCCTAAAATACGAGAATTATTAAATAGTCGTTACGGTACTAAGACATTAGCTAGATTTATTGAATTTTGTGTGGGCCCAAAGAGGCTGGATCTTAAAGACCCTGAATATTTAATTTTAAACCCGGACAGCTTAAAAAAAATAAATCAAATTTTATAAAAAGATTACACTACCGAGTGGACGCAAGATAACGCCTCTTTTCAGGCACATTAGCAATTTTTTTTATTCAGGTGATTTAACTAATTTGAAAACAAAAATCACCGTAGGATAAAAATGCTTAACAATTATTCAAATTTTAATCTAACCCTTATAAGAAACCAGAATATTTCTTTTGATGGAATCCGTGATTCCGCAGAAAAAAGATTACTATATGATCCCAGTACTAAAATTACCCCCATACCTCCTGATGCTAATATTGAAAAAATTTCTATTCCTACAGCCAATAATGGTGAAATAAAATGCTATTACAGGGCGCCTAAGCCTGGTATGCCCACTGTAATGTTCTGTCATGGAATAAAATATAATGCTTCATACTTTGTAGGTGAAATGCCTGAATTTCTCATAAATAAAGATAGTGAGAAAGGCTACGGTCTTTTAATAACAGACTATAGAGGATTTGGAGAAAGCACTCCTATAAACCCCTCGGAAAAAACTATTTATGAAGATGCACACAGCGCTATTAAATTTTTAAATAAAAACAAAATAACCCCTGATAATATAGTAATCTGGGGCATGTCTATGGGAGGCGGAGTCGCATCAGAACTTGCAATAAAGTATAATTTTAAAGGCGTTATTCTTGATAGTACCTTTACAACTATGGGTGATGCTGTTAATAAGCATTGTGAAAAAATTCCAGGCCATCGACATATAGGAAAATTCTTACAAAGCAAGTTTGAAAACATTAAAAAAATGAAAGATATTAAAGTTCCTGTTTTAATACTCCATACTAAGACTGATAACGTAGTTCCTTTAGATATGGCATACCGCAACTATGAAGCATTAAAGAATTCAGGCAATTCCAATGTAACAATGTTTTTAAACGAAAAAGGCGACCATAATGATATGAAATGGAAAGCGCAGGCAATTTCTGAGTTTTTAAGTAAGCTCTAAACCGCTTCTCTCTTTTTTGAAACAAAGTGAAAGCCAAAAGGCGCTTTTTCTACCCTGTTTCTGCCGCTTTGTTTTGCTGCATAAAGCGCTTTATCTGTTCTTTCAATAAAATCTATTGGGCTGCGGTCAGCTAAATCAAGCTGTCCTACTCCAACACTTATGGTGAATTTAATAGGACGCTGGGTTTTATTAAACAATTCTTTTTCTACAATCTCTCTTAATCTGTCTACAAGCTCATATGCCTCTAACTGAGCAGTTTCCGGTAGTATCAGGGCGAATTCTTCCCCTCCATAACGTGCTGCAACATCGCAGTTCCTTGTATTAGAAGAAATTAACCTGGCTAATTCCTTTAAAATAGTATCACCTGTATTATGCCCGTATGTATCGTTAATCTTTTTGAAAAAATCTATGTCAAAGAGAGCAAGACATAAGGGAGATTTGTGCCTTTTTGAACGCGAAAATTCCTCTATCATCCTTTTATCAAATTCCCGCCTGTTTATAAGACCGGTCAGGGCATCTGTTGTGGCTATACTGTGCAAATAGTCGGCCTTACTGTTAGTGCGGCTAAGTGTTTTTGATAAAATCATTATAAGAAAAGTTAAAACACCTATCACGGTTAAAAAAGACACCACTTTTGCAAGGTCAAAACCCACAACTAAAACACCTAGGCTACCTGCGCCAATGATTCCAACTATATAACCAAATTTTCTATACAGCGTGGACTGGAATATAGGAATTATCGAAAGAAAAATAAAATCCTCATTCCCTGAACCAATTGCTGTTATTAATAAAAATATCGTAGTCAGGACAATGTTTAAATTAAAAACATTTTGACACACTTTTTTACTGGAAAGAGCCTTGTTTCTTGCGAGATTTATAAATATTTCTGTTGCAATTATGTAGAGAAACAAGCCTACCCAGCCCAAAATTGTGGAATAAGCAAATAAATTTAAAGCTATCAGTAATGACAAACACCGATTAAACTTTACAGTACGGATTAACCCTGAACAAAAATTATCCTGAAACAGCAATTTTGCCTCTCTCAATATATTGGTACAATTAAATTTTACAATATTTTAGAATTTTGGCTATTTGCTTAATATTTATTAAGATAATATATTTATTGTAATTATTCTGAACTAACCCTGTTCCAAATTGTCATTCTGAGGAGGGCGAAACATAAAATTAAGCATAAACACAATTAAATTTACTTTTTCGCCCGACGCGAGAATCTATCTAAGTGGGCCAAAGGCCCACAGCATAAAAGCCACGTTGGACAGATTGCCACGTCGAGCCTTCGGCTCTCCTCGCAATGACATTGCAGAAAGTATTTTTACGTATGCTTGACCTTTACTACATAATAATAATTTTTGTAAGCCTTGGTGCTGCGTTTTTTTCCGGCCTTCTTGGAATTGGCGGCGGAATAATTATTTTTCCTGCATTTTTGTATCTTTTGCCCTTTTTAGGCTTTCAAACCTTTAGCGTTAATGAAATTACCGGCATAGCCGCAACCCAATCCCTTGCAGGAATTTTCTTTGCTTTTATGAATCACAGAAAATTTGGCGCAATAAACCTTAAAGTAGTTAAAGCAGTCCTGCCCGCCGGAATAATCGGAGCATTATCGGGTGCAGTAACAGCAAAATATGTTTCAGAAAAAGCCATGCTGTGTATGTATTTATTTTTACTTGCCGTTTCAGCTGTGCTTATCCTTATTCCCAGCGCAGAAAGTAATAATAGTGAAGATTGCAAACTTGAAAGACCTGTAATTACAAATCTGATAATTTTTACAGGTACTTTTATTTCTGGAACGCTTGGTTTTGCGGGAGCTGTTACATTTATGCCTATATTAAATCACTTTTGCAAATTACCGGTTAAAGCGGCTATAAGTACTACAACGCTTATTGTCCTTATTTCTGCGATTCTTATATTTGCTGGAAAAATTTCTGTAGGACTTATACCTTATAATTTAATTATTTTCATAATAATAGGAGCTGTATTTGGAGCAGCGCTAGGCTCAAAGCTAAACAGGCTACTTTCACCATTTATTTTACGGATGATATTTGTAGGAATTTTCATAATTCTTGGGATCAGGATATTTCTAACTATTCTGGAATATTAACTTGAATATTATTTTCATTAATAAAGCGTTCTCAGCATCACGTTTCTGTAGAAATACCCTAATATCTGATAAGCATTGTAGCCTTCTTTTGCAAGAATATTGGCACCGTTTTGCGACATGCCCACCCTGTGTCCCCTGCAAGGAAGATTTTCATCAAACGACCTTACAGGGACTGTATACGGCAAATCCATTCCCCATACGTCTTTTGCAGATAAGGTCGAGCCGCCTGAACTTGCATGATAATAAGCGCGTATTACCTTATCGTTATAAACTAAAACCTGTCCCTTGGTAGCGTCAACTGCGTGATTTGTTTGCAGGGTTTCCGCTGAAAGACCTTTATACACCTGATCTTCGTCATTATCCTTTAAATCATAGCCAAGTTTTCCTCTTTTTCCTGCATTTGAAACTGCATAACTTCTCGCAGCAATCGCCTGAGCCTTATGTGCTTCAAGGTTCCATGCAGGAGGCATTTCAGCAGGGACTACACCTTTAACATAATTTTCCAAATCAATTTCATTTATTACTGTTAAACCTTCATTAGTGTTAAGTGCTACCAGTTCACCTTTGTACCATTTTTTCTTTGTATATACTAAACCTTTTTCCTGAGTTGATTTAATTATTATCTTTTGATTCTTTATCCAATAGTCCTTTCCATCAACACTTATTTGTAAATATTCACCCTTCCCTTTCATTTTATAGGGCTTCATTGGATTTAAAAGAAGAATATAATCTCCGGTTTCAGCATCAGCAATTACGCCGCTTTTTGATACACCAAAATAAATAGTATCTTCACTATTCGTATACAAACCTATCTTTATTGCGCTAGCAGAAAGACTCGAGCAAAAACAAATTATAATTAATAATAATATTCGTATTAATATCATATTTAAAATTATAATGATATTTTTAATATCTAACAATCCTGTAATGATTTGAAAATAACTGATTGTTTGATTATTTTAGGGGAGCAGCGTGAAGCGCTGCTCCCCTAAAACAATCAAAACATGTTCACTATTCCACAATCCTGCTCTATTTGCTTCTTTAAATCATCAAGTGACTCAAACTTTTTCTCGTCCCGGATTCGCTCTAAAAAAGCAACTTCTATTACCTGCCCGTAAATATCCCTGTCAAAATCCAGGATATGCGCTTCAATAAGGTCTTTTTGCAAATCACCTATAGTCGGTCTTCTTCCCACGTTTATAACTGCTTTGTAAACTTTTTCCTCTATTATTGCTGTGCCTGAATATACTCCTCGCAGAGGCAAGATTAAATCCTCATTAACTTGTAAATTAGCTGTTGGAAAGCCTAGTTTCCTGCCAAGATGCTGGCCTTCAATCACCTTGCCTTTAATTTTAAACGGCCTTCCCAGGAATTCATGCGCTGAGGAGACATCACCTGACGTTATAAACCCTCTTATTACAGAACTGCTCACTGTATGGTTATCAATTTTCACAGGAGGTATTATATTAAGCTGGATATTATGTTCAGCGCAGTATTGTTTTAAAAAATCGCCGGTTCCCTTCCTGTCACTGCCAAATTGATGGTTATACCCTACAGAAAGACTCTTTACATTTAAACAATCCGTTAAAATATTTTTCAAATATTCTTCTGCTGTCATTTTTGCGAATTCTTCATTGAAATCAATGATAACTGTCGCATCCACGCCAAGCTCACTAAAAAGTTCCAGTTTATCCTCAATGGTGGTAATCATTTCAGGACTGATTCCAGTTATTACAGACTTTGGATGACAGGAAAAAGTAACTACAGCAGAAGTTATATCCAGTTTTTTTGCTTTTTGTATCGCATCTGCTATAACACTGCGATGCCCTATGTGTACTCCATCAAACACTCCCAGTGCGAGGCTTGAAGCTTCAAATAAATTTTTATTAAGTTTCTTTACTACCTGCATAATGCAATTATTATAACGTAACTTGCTATCTATAAAAGGTTTTTGTTTTTTGGTTGTGGTCGAATAGTAACTGATTTTTAATATTTTTTGGAGAGGGCCGGCTCCGCCGGCCCTCTCCAAAAGGTAGTGAGGCCGCCTAAGGCGGCCTCACTACCAAAAATTATAAATATAAAACAATATTGTATAAATATTGTATAATGTATAATTATGAGCTTTTTAAAATATCTTTTTGGGATTCAACTTTTTTTAGGATCATTGTGGTGTTTTTATTATTCTCTGAATTTTATCGGAGATGTTCTGCTGGGCTTATCTGCCTTAATATTTATTCCACTTATTTACAGTTTGTTAACCAAAAAATTTAGAGAAATTAAAGCTGCCTGCGTAATAATTCTTGCTTTATGCTTTGTAATGGCAGGTTTAATAGTTCATTCCTTATGGGCAACTAATAATAAAAAAGCCCCTGTTGCTATAAACAAAAATAATACTGATCCTGTAATTAAATTTGAACAAAAATTGCTTAAAGCAACAGACGCATGCCTTGATTCTTATGATAATGCTTTTTCTAAAACAATAGAAAATCCAGAAGAACAATGCAGCTTAATCAATAAAGCGCAAAATCACTGTAATTCAGCAATACAAGACATTGATAAAATTATTATCCCTAAAGACTTAAGTAAGGATGTTACAAACCTGCTTCAAGAAGCAAAAACAGACGCTAAAAACAGTGTTCAAAATTGGTCAAACTTTTATAAACTATATAGCAAACAATGCTCTTCTAAAAACTATGTTATGAACCCTATTGAAGCCAAATTACAATTTATATCAGCAATAAAAAATGTGTTTATGACTGATTTAAAAATAAAAAAAGCCAAATCCTTGAATTAATTTTTCCTAAAATAATTTTTATACCAAGGTGCAATCAAAGCATAACTTTTGGGCGGCGCAGGACACATTTTTTGTTTTCTTTTTAAGTTGACCTTGACGTAGCCGTCGTTATAGGGGGATTTTTAAGGGGCCTTCGGCCCCTTAAGAATCCCCACACAAAACGATGACAACGCCGCAGAACATACTGAAGTATATAACTGGTGTTGTTGCACGCCACTTATAAAAGAATTATATTGATGGCTTTTTGGTATTAATTTAAAAGGGACTGCTTCCAGCAGCTCCCTTTTAAAGAGTAACATTACTAAAAACTTATCTGATTTTCATACTTTGTTTTTATATAATACTCTTCATCCTCTACAGGCATCTGCCAATCAGCCCTTTTACTGAGAGCAGGCAAAAACACAACAGCTTTTTCATCTTCATAAACAAGTTTCCATTCAGGAAGAGTCTTAATTTTTTTATAAATTTCTGTTTCAACTCCCAACAGTAAAGCGTCATGATTATATTTATTTAAAACTTTTTCCCAATCTTTTTTAAAAAAAGACAAATAACATACATCAAGATATGACTGACTTTCATAAGTTTCCTCATACCTGCCATCAATAGAAACAAGATTTTTAGGATAAAGTTTCCACATAGTATAACTGCCCCAGTTAAAAGGCACAAAAAGATTGCCGGATATATTATTTTTTCTTATAAATTCAACAGCTTTCACAGGATACATGTCCATTTTCACTGATATGTGGTTAGAAAAAATAAGATAACCACTAATCATAATCAATAAAACATAAACTCCGCAATACTTTGCAAAATATGCCTGCTCAATTCTGTCTTCAGGAATCAGTTTCAAAACTTTATTTCTAAATTTATCAAATATAGCATCAAGAAAAGCCACAAAATACCTGTAACCATAACATGCAGCTGCAATTGCAAAAAACGTGGTATGCCTTTCATGCCTGAATAAAAGAAACAGCGTTATTAGAAGAGTAATGATTTCAACTTTATCAAACCCAAATTGCTTTCTAAATATTTTATACCCATATCCAACCGTTAAAAATAAAAATAACAGCTTTGCTCCCGGTTCATTATAAATACTTTCAAAAGGCTCGAATGCCTGCCATTCAGTTATATAAGGTCTTTCCATTAATACCGCATCTACAAGATAATACCAGTACTTGATTCCGTAAGGATTCAGCAGAGTCATTGGCAAGCTCAGTCCAAGAATTACAAAATATTTTTTTACATCCTTTTTATTAAAAAAATCACCAATTATATAAAAACCTATTAATCCAAACCCTGCAAGAAACCCGCCATGCATATTTGCCCATAAGAGCGTGGTCACAGGAAAAACCCAGATAAATCGGTTATCCCCCCGCCTGATTCTTTCAAGCAGATATAGCCATAAAGTAAAAAACAAATAAGTAAAAGCCTGACACCTTAATGTTGAGCTTAACCCAGGGATAATCGCCAGAAGGACAACCGCATAATAACTGATTCTGTACTTATTTTCAAGCCAGATAAGCTTATTAGTTTTATAAACCAAAATCAAAATTGCAAATATTATTAAAATTTGCAGGGTTAGTATTCCAAAATCGCCAAACCAATTAATTATATAGTAAAAAATTACTCCTGAGAGCCACTCATGGTCCACCCACATTTCTTTAACAGGGAAATAAGAAAAAATATCATGGTAAATGACCCACCCAATCTGCGAAAAAATCTTCCCAACAGCCATTCTGTGCCATAAATCAAGATCCGCTTCTGAGCGAACCACCACAAAAAGAACTGTAAGCAAAAAAATCGTTACAAAAAAAATTGTTATTTTAATATTTTTAATAATTTTGTTTTCTGTCATTAAAAGTTTTTAATATAAATTTTCTGTGCTTCCACCCAATTATCGAGAGCAGGCTTATTAAGATTGTTTACGTGTAGATAATAAGCGATAAAACGTATTCTGTCCATTATTTCGTTTTTTGCTTCTCCCCAGTTCTGCAAAGCGTCCTTCCATTCATCTTTTTTATGATGCAGAAATGCTTCTTCCTCTATTCTTTTATAAATAATGTTATCTATATCCATTTCTGTTTCCCCTATGTTTTGCATATATTTATTCTAACAATGCTAAAAAAATTTTAATTATCAGGAAGTTTAATAATTATGCTATGATTTAAAAAATTAATTGCTCTTTGATAATTCAATTTGGCTAAAAAGCCCTTCATTTCCCCTCTGGACACGCTCTAAACGTGAAATAGCCAGAGAAAGGAGGTGATGCAACGTGGAAATTAAAATCAAAATGCGAGAACGAGTAGTTATCTTATTGATACTACTCGTAATCAAAATTTTGTTATTAATGTTCTATTAGGGCTTTGAATGGTGAGAGTTGCAGCTCTCACCTGCCTTATATTTAATATAACATATTTACATTAAAATTCAAGATATATAGAGTGACAACGAGGCAACATACAATGAAAAATAAAACAATTCTTCTAACAATACTCGACGGCTGGGGATGCGGCGACAACTGCCCTACCAATGCCATCAAATCAGCAAATATTCCTACTTTTAATTCTTTAAAAGAAAACTATCCAAATACCTGCATATATGCTCACGGCGAACATGTGGGCCTGCCGGAAGGCCAGATGGGCAATTCAGAAGTCGGGCACTTAAATATCGGCGCAGGAAGGATTGTTTACCAGGATTTGTCAGCCATAAACCTTGCTATTAAAAACAAAAGCTTTTTCAAAAATCCTCAATTTTTAAAAGCCGCTGACCATGCAAAGAAAAATAATTCCTCGCTCCATTTTATGGGGTTAGTAAGCGATGGAGGCGTACACAGCTCAATGGAGCATTTGTTTGCCTGCGTTGATTTTGCAAAACAGCAAAGCTTAGAAAAAGTTTATATACACGCTTTTCTAGATGGCCGGGACACCCCGCCAAGAAGCGCTGATGGATTCCTTGCACAGCTTGAAAATAAGCTAAAGCAGGAAAACCTGCCCCAGATCGCTTCTATAATAGGCAGGTATTATGTTATGGACAGGGACCAGAGATGGGACAGGGTAGAAAAAGCCTATGATTGCCTGCTTTTAGGTGAAGGGAAAACACTGCCTTCAGCAGATGCAGCAATAAAAAGCTCATATGAAGTTGAAGACAAAGGCGATGAATTTGTTTTACCCAGTGTCACAAATGATGATAAAAATTCAAGAATAAAAGACAACGATGCGATAATATTTATAAATTTCAGACCGGACCGGGCAAGAGAAATCACTAGAGCTATAAATAGCCCTGAATTTAAAGGTTTTGAAAGAAAAAAAGTTCTTACTAACCTTTATTATGTGTGTATGACAGAATATGATGAAACGTTTGGCTTGCCAGTTGCATATCCGCCTAAAAACCTCACCAATATCCTGGCAGACGTACTGGATAAGCATAACATTAAACAATTCAGGACAGCGGAAACTGAAAAATACGCGCATGTAACCTTTTTCTTTAATGGTGGAGTGGAAAAAGCATATAAAACAGAAACCCGAGTGCTTATACCTTCACCTAAAGTGGCAACATACGACCTTCAACCTGAAATGAGTGCACCTGAAGTTACTGAAAAGGTAATTGAAGCACTTAAATCACAAGAATATGGATTTATTCTGGTAAATTTTGCCAATCCTGACATGGTTGGCCACACCGGAATGCTGGATGCTGCGATTAAGGCAATAGAATTCCTTGATGAATGCCTTAAAAAGATAGTAGACACTGTAAAAGAAGTCGATGCTGTGATGCTTCTGACATCTGATCATGGAAATGCAGAATGCATGGAAGACCCGCACACCCACAAGCCTTTTACTGCACATACGACCAACCCTGTCCCTTTCATCCTCATTAATGACGGGGAAAACGTGACATTAAGACCGGAAGGATGTTTGGCAGATATTGCGCCGACCGTGCTGGAGCTTTTAGAACTTGAAAAGCCTGAAGAAATGACAGGATGTTCTTTAATAATTAAGAAACCCGTGGTAAAAAACTAAGCTATATCTTCTTCTTTGTCCAATGCCTGTTTTAAAATACTTTTAATATAGGTTTGATATGGCAGGCCTTTTTTAGCAGCAATCTTTTTAAACCGTTCAATTTGGGATAAAGGCATTCTTATTGTCAGGGGTTTAGTTTTAGATTCGATTTCCTTTTCTGCTTCATCGATCATTTTTGTTATTAATTCATCTTCTTCTTCAGATAATTCTTCAAATCCCAAATCTTCGATTTCTAAATTATCAATTTTAATTTTTCTATCAATTTTTTTCATTTTTATACTCCTTGAAATGCAGATATTATAATGATTTCCTTTTCTTTTAGATAAAAATAATAAATAATTAAATTATATTTTTCCGAATATACTTCAAATCTTTTATGTTTTTCATTATAGCGTTCTTTATCAACGTTAAAAAACGCATTGATGACAGTTTCAGGTTCAACTAGATGTCTAATCCAGATGTGGTAATCCATTTCATTAGTTACAGGGTTTAAATCCATTTTGAATCGGAAAATTATATCTTTAACCCTGTATTTTTTGTACATTCTGAAATTTTTATCCATAGTTAAATTGTACTACTCTGTTACTACATTGTCAATACAATAACAATTAAGAAGCCGGCAATGAAAGATTAAATATTTATATTATTTTTTATGGGCGGGTGGCCCGAAAGGCCACCCGCCCATATTTGGGGGGCTGCGCTTCGCGCAGCCCCCCAAATGAAGATAAAAATCAATTTATTTTAATTATTGCTAAAAATCGTTACATTAATTAAACGATTTCCATATTTTTCTGGATCATTATAATTAACATGTGCCAGAATATCTACTGTGGCAGTTAATTTAGAAGAGAGTGGATTTATGCGTATTTTAAAGCTTTTTGCGGTACTTTGTTTTGTTTTTTTCTTACAAAATCAGGTTTCTTGTGCTGATTCTTCCTCCCTGGCATCTAAAGACCCTAAAATAATACAGGCAATAAACCTTATGTCCGGTACCACTGCCGAATGGGCCAGAACTGCAATACTTGGCAATAACGTTTCCCGGCGACCAATGCAAATAAAATTTAGAAATCTTGCTGAAATATCTCCCAACTATAAAGACTTTGATGCATTGGGTTGGAAAGACGGCAAACAACTTTATATCTTTATCAATAACAAACATGCATCAGCTCCTCCTGAGGCACTGGCAAGCCTCTTAAGCCATGAATCAGTACATCAGGACGAACAATGCTCCTTAGAAGAGGAGACATATGCCTGGGGATATGAAGCAGATGTATGGATTCAAATGAAAAAAAGAAATTCAAAACTTAATACTATTACATTAGGCTCATATCCTCTGGTAGACAGGCTAAATACACTGGCAAGGACCTTTCAAAACGGCAATTACACTACTAAAAAAATAAGAAGTATGGTATACTCTAACCCTGGATACAATGGTTTACCCGTGCATTCCCCGGGCTTTTAAAGCAAAATATGAGATTAATACAATATTTAATTATATGCCTGATGGTTTTTTTAATCAGTTCTAAAGCAAACTGTGCAGTGTTTTCTTTTGAAGTTGAACCCAATACAGCAACAGCAGAGTTTCCTTCAGGCACAATGTTTAAAGTTATTTTGCAGGAAACAATCTCTTCCAAAATAAATAAAATTGGAGATCCTGTTTCCATGGTGCTTGTAGCTGATGTGGTTATAGGAAAATCAGTGTGTATACCTAAGGACTCTGTTTTTCTGGGTAATATTGTTGAATTAGAGCAGGCGCAAGAAGGAAGAGACGGCTATTTCAAAGTAGGAATTAACGAACTGATTTTTTCTGACGGGTGGCGGACTCCTTTACACGCCAGAGTATGGGACAAAAGCACGACAGATCTTATTGGCGGACAGGTTACACAAAGAACAGAATACACAAAAGTCCCCCATTACATTGAAAACATAGGGCCTATTGTCAAGCTGGTACAGACCGGGCCAAGAGCTATGGGGCAGGAAAGGGCTCTTCCATCAGGGCTTGAGGTTATAATTGTTCTGGAAAAAGACTTGCAGGTTAAGTACCTGGAAAAACTGTAAACTATTACAACCTTATTCAAAAAGGTTATAACTATATTCCGCATGTGGATTTTTCTGAAAATTGATAAAATTTTTCAGGTTTATATGAAATATAAATGCAAGATACATGTAAATAACAATAACTGCGACCAGATAAAATTCCTTCTTAGTCATAAAGGGTATTTTAAAGTCGCGAAATTTAAAATTCATTGCAGATTTTATTAATTTTTATTCCCCCCAGGGAACAAGTTTATAACCCACATTTGTAACAGTGTGAAGGTATTTCGGATATTTTGGGTTTGGCTCAATTTTATTCCTTAAACCCCCAATATGCACCCTGACCATCCTTACATCCTCATCAGAATCATATCCCCATACCTCGTTCAGAAGTGTTGTGAGCTTAACTGCCTGGTTTATGTGCTGCATCAGACAATATAATATTTCAAATTCCGTGGGTGTAAGCTTTATTAATTTATTCTCAACATTAACCTCAAGCGAGTCCGGATAAAGCTTTAAATCACCGCTTTCAAGGACTTCTTCATTCGATGGCTTAACATAACCGGTTCTGCGCATAAGAGCACGCATCCTTACCAGCAATTCCTGAATATCAAACGGTTTAACTAAATAATCATCAGCTCCTGCGCCAAAACCAATAACCTTATCTTCAAGGGTTCCTTTTGCTGTTAATAAAATTATGGGTGTATCCTTTGTCTTAACTGATTTTCTTAAGTTTTTACAAACCTCAAACCCGTCCATTTTCGGCATCATTACATCAAGGATAATTACGTCATAATTCCCATTCTGGGACTTTTGCAAACCCTCAATGCCATCAGATGCGGAATCTGTTTGAAAACCGCTCAACTTCAGGTCAGTTGAGAGCCATTCCATTATTTCAGGGTCATCATCCACAATTAAAACTTTGTTAATCATTTTCCTATTTTATACGAAAATGCTTTCAATATATAACTTTTTTAAAAGCAGGCGCAATACACATTTCTTGTTTTCATTCTAGGTTATCCTTGACGCATTAGGTCACTTTATAGGGGGGATTGACCGCTACGCGGTCAATCCCCCCTATAAAAATCTTTTTAACGCCAAGGGCAACATGGAAATATAAAAATTAATGCCTACAACGCCGCTGGCAAATTATGCATTGATTGCAAATCTGTATAAGCAAATAAAATAGCCTTTACCAGTACAAAGCCCCATACTTCTCCCATGGCTTAATTTTCTCATGCACTAGCTTTCTAAGCTCTTCGACACTCATATCTTTCCCTGCAACCATGCCATTTTCAGCTATTGCTTCAGCGGTAATAAGATATTCCTTTAATTTCCTGACTTTCTTTTTTGTTTTTTCTCTTTCTTCAAACTGCCACCCCTCAAAACCACACCCGGGCGGCATACACGACCAGGGGCCACCGGGAGCCCGACTGCAGCATTCAGGCCGCTGTTCATAAATCCCGCATTTGTTTTCTTCTGTTATATGAGGGCAATAATAAAAAGTAACATTGTTAATATCAAAGTCTTCTGTTTGCTTCAATTCCTCCAAAACCTGATCAACCTGATCCGGCACAACCTTTCTGGCTTCTTCTATACTGGCGTAAGGTTTAAATATATCTATAAAAACCCTTGCTTGCTCAGAACCTTCCTGAGTCATTTTTTTTAGTTCTTCAAGGGTGTAACTCGTTGTTATTGACCTGCAGCACCTGCCGCACATTCTGCATAAATTCTGCATTAGGAAGTAACTCCTTAATTGAAACCTCAACAGGCTTGCCTGTTTTATCCTGCACAATAATTTTAGCATTATCTGAAAACTCTATTATCCACTGCCTGCATGCCCCGCAGGGAAAACAAAGTTCAGAATCCGGGCTAAATATTGCAATAGCAACCAACCCGCCATGCTCTCCATTTGCTACTGCTGCTGATATTGCGCTTCTTTCAGCACAAATTGTTAGACCGTAACTTACATTTTCAACATTACAGCCTGTATAAACACTTCCATCTTCATATAAAGCACATGCCCCAACCCTGAATTTTGAATACGGGGCATAAGCCTTTTTTGCAGCCTCACTGGCTAATTCAAGAAGATGAATCGGGTCTTTATTCATGTAACAAGTTTAGCATTATTACCAATATTTGGCAGTAGGGCATAGTGTCCGATACTGTCCGATGTTTTGATTTTTCAGAAATAACCCAAAAGCCTTGCTGGGCATACATTTTAGCGATTTTGCCATGTATAAATCGGACGAAATCGGACACTTTTTAATGAAAAATTTTTTTATTTTAGATGTAAATTTTGGTTTATCGAAAATTGTTGTCAGGGGTGTTTATATGATTATTATAGCATGGTTTGTGAGGGTTTTGGGGGTATTCAAGTTTTAAGGCTTTCCATCGGAGTTTTTTTGTTCTTGTTCATTTTCTTTCTTTGAACGCTACTGATCCAAGAAAAGAATTAATACATGTGTAAAAATATTATTGTTAAGTTA
>MFRL01000017.1:12077-15806 GCA_001784565.1 Candidatus Melainabacteria bacterium GWF2_37_15 | reverse complement strand
GCCGACGAATGCTTCACCCGTATTTATACCTATACCTATGTTTATATTAGAGAATTCCTGAACTTTATCCAGCATCTCAAGAGCGCATTTTATAGCGAGTATAGGATGTTCGGGGTTTTCCACAGGGGCTCCAAAGATTACCAGCAAAGCGTCACCTATGAACTTGTTAACAGTGCCTTTATATTTAAATATTATTGGTATCATATGGCTGAAATATTCGTTTAAAAGTTCACTTACCTTTTCGGGAGGCAGGGTTTCCGAAATATGAGTAAAATTCCTTATATCAACAAATAACACACTGATATCTGCACGTTTCCCTCCGAGTTTTGTACCCTCAATATCATCAAGAATGGTTTCCATAATATCTTTGGAAACATATTTAGCTATCAGATTCCTGGTTCTTCTCTTTTTATCGTCCTCAATAAAGTATTCATAACCATAGCCCACAAGCATTATACAGATAATAAATATTATAGGAGTAATAGCATCAAGGGCGATATTATTAGGGTAGGCGAAAAACAGGCATACATAAAAATAACCAACACTCAGCAGCCCAAGCAAAACCGAGCTGTATAAAGGAGGCAAAAGAAGCACAGCAGAAAAACCTAAAACTACAGTAACGAATAAAAGCAAGTTTTCCTGTAATTTAGAAGGTTTCACCATAAATTTCCCATGTAAAAGGTTATCTATAAGTGTAGCCTGAATATACACGCCTGGATAATCCATATTCATGGGGGTGGATTTTATGTCTTTTAAGGCTGTGGAGGTAGTGCCTACAACAACTATCTTGTCTTTAAAATCGGAAGGGTCTATGTCTTCACGCTTAATGATTTTCCATGCGCTGATAGTTTTATAAGGATTGGATTCGTATCCCTTATACCACTTTATGTAGCCGAAACGCCCACTTTCAAGCGGAATATTAGTATCATTAACTTTAAAGAAATTTTTACTTAATTCAAACTTTGCATCAGGATAAAGATGCTTAAATACAGCCAAGGCAAGAGAAGGATAATAATTACCTTTATAATAAAAAACAGGCTCAGCCTTGCGGATTATTCCATCCTCATCCGGGTGTGAAAGCACAGAACCCATGCTTTTTGCGCCTGCCATTATTTCCTCAAGAGAATATGAACAGCTGGCATATTCCGGTTTTTCCTTCCTCAAATCATTTACATTAATGGAAAATTTATCCCGAAAAATTTTATCCAGATTTTCCTCATTTTCATTATGAAAAAACGAGTCCTGGGCACTAAAGAATACACCGGGAATAACCTTGTTTAACTTTGCAAATCTTTTAAAGAATTCTTCATCGTCTTGTTTATTTCCGTATGAAACAATTACCGAGTCAAAAGCTACTGCCTTAGCTCCTGCAACGTTTTCCATATATTCGAATATGTCAGCGTAATATATCCTTTTCCAGGGCCATCTACCTATTTTGTTTATGGACTGATCGTCAATTGTTACGACCACAATATCGTTTAACTGTCTTGCAGGAGATGTCACCTTTATTAAGAAGTCATAGACCGGTTTTACTGCAAAATTTGAGCAGAAAAAATATGCGGACCACAGCAAAATAAAACTGAATACAGCTAATACTATAGCCCTATATAAGGTTTTTTTACGAAATTTCATTAACCTGGTTTATTCCCTTATGCAGGAATGGTGCCCTTATTAACGTGGCTTACGAGCTTAGATTTCTTCCTTGCTGCTCTATTCTTGTGGATTACACCTTTTGTAACAGCTTTATCTATAACGCTGTAAGCTTTATTAACTGCTTCTTTTATTATTTCCACGCCTTCATTATTTTTAATGGCTTCGTATACTTTTTTAATAGCAGTTTTTAAAGATGTTCTAATTGCGAAATTGCGCAGCTTATTTCTTTCTTCTATTTGTACTCTTTTCTTGGCTGATTTAATGTTTGGCAAGATCTTTTCTCCTTCTTTCAATGAATTATATAACATAAATATCGAGTGTAAACCAAGCGTTTTTCATAGGAAATATAAAATTTTCTTTACATTTCTTAAAAACAAAATTTTAACACGCAACTTTTCTCATATCCAGGTTTTTATATTATTAGGGAAGTTAGGAAGCTCGATGGATAATTCTAGTTTAAAAACGAATCAATACCCACAAACATACACTGTACCTGTAAAAAATGAAAAACAGAGTGCGGTGAATGTTTATATTAACTCGAATACGCCGCAGGCTTATACGCCGTATCCGTATTATTATCCTTACTATTATCCATATTGTGCTCAACCTCCAAAAAATAATAACTCTATCGCCACGCAAGATTTAAACAAAGATAAAGAAACTAAAAAAACAGAAACTAAAAAAGATGATAAACCCAAAAAGCCGGTAACTCCGCTAACTCCCGAGCTATTAAATGCAATAAAAACAGAGCTTACACAGGGAAGCAAAGAAGCCCGAGCTCAGGCGATTGCCAGGGTAATAAATCTCATAGGTGAAGACCGGGAGGCTCGGGCAAAAGACCCGGGAATCACCGACTTAGTTAACACAGGATTACATCCAAGCCAACCAAGAGCAGTAAAAGAAGGGGCTATTTCTGCCGCAATGAGTATAAGCGGTAATGATACAACCAGGCAGTTATTAACAAATATTGCCGGTTCAAAAGATCCTTATGAAAGTAATGAAATGGCAGCAACGGCTTTAAGCGAAATGTCAATGCCGGGCCAGAAGCTTAATGTAGTTTCAAAACCATAAACCGGAGAAATAAAAATGGATATACCAGAAAGCAGAGCATTAATACCATATAACCCGCCACCCAAAGAAATGGTGGCATATAATCCTCAACCTAATACAAGAAAAGTACCTCCCAATATAGAGGATATACCTCCTATTGAAGAAAATGTACCACCTAAAACAGGAAAGGTGCCGCCTAATACAGAAAGAATACCTCCCAATGCAGGGAAAGTTTCGCCAGGTAAACCAAAACCAAATATGTTTTGCAGAGCAGGAACATATATAAAAGATAACGGCAAGAAAGCAGCAAAAGCCGTTTATAATGGGACATTAAATGTAATAAATAGAAAAGGTGTTCAACATGGAACAGCCGCAGCGATTGCAGCCATCACTTTATATAACATTGTTGATAACGGCCTAGACAGAGGCAAGAAAAACGCAAATGAAGAACTGGCTGAAGATTATACTGATTTATTTGCAAGATCACAAACCTCACCTTATAAAAGTAATTTACTTGAAAAAACAAAAGGATTTTTCAGGGAAAAAATGTTTGATAATAGCCTATATCCCGCATGCATAAAAATTAAAGACGGTATAGGCGGTTTAGTGGGAGAAACTTTAAACAATTGGCTAAATATTGCCGCAGTAACAGGTGTTTTTGTACCGGCATTTATGAAAAACACAACTAATCCAATTGTAAAAAAAGTTATTCCTGCAGTTAGTGCAGCAATTTTATTGACTAAAGCCACAAAGGCTCTGGTAATCGATGTTTTAGGATTTGGCAAAAAAGGATTGTAAATATTTGTTAATGAAAAACCAAAAAAAAGGCAATTTTTTAATATGTTTTAACTTAAAACAAATGGTAATTTTTATAAATGATGCAGAAATTGAAATAAAAAGGGGAAGAAGATGATACCAAACTACGCAAGTTCAGGAATGCCACAAACAGGAGCACCATATTTTCCACCAATGCCTTGTCCACCGTGCCCAATGCCACCATCAATGTGTATGCCATCACCATATGCA
>MFRL01000017.1:0-12061 GCA_001784565.1 Candidatus Melainabacteria bacterium GWF2_37_15 | reverse complement strand
GCAAATGTATCCGAAATCACAAAATAACGCAGTAAATATAGAAATCATCGGGCCAACCGCTGGATCAAGCCCAGGAGCACCAATGCCAGGCGCGCCAATGCCGTTTTATCCGGGGATGGCACAGTTAATGCAACCGCAGATGCCGCAAGTACCAATGCAGCAAATGCCACCTTATATGATGATGCCACCACCTCCACCAATGCCTCCTATGGGGCCTGAGCAAATGATGCAGCCACCACCATACATGATGCCGCCGGTTCCAGTACCACCACCAGCGGGACAGGAAGCACCTGTTCAACCACAACCAGTGCCTCCTCAACCAGAAGCAGCAGCACCTCCACCTCCTGCGGTAGATCAGCCACAACCCACAGCAGCACCACAGGAACAGGCTAGCTCAGCAAGTGTTGCCCCGCTTGTAAACTCAATTAAAGTCCTTATCCCACAACAAGGTGGCAAACCAGCTACTCTGGAAGAACAAGCTACATCACTCAAAGCAGTTAATGAATACATAAACGGAATAAGTAAAATGGATCCTGCTACCCAACAGGAAGTTAACAAGCACTTATTACCCAATGACGGAAACACCTTTAAAGCACTTGCAGCTCTTGCCAGCAGTGATTCATCAGGATTCACCGGGGAAGAAAAACAAAAGGCAGACGAAGTCAGAGTTATGAGCCTGTTAACACTTGCAAACCTCCAAAAATATTTCAGGCAGGAATTTGACAACCAGATCAAAAAAGGAAAAGCAGAAGGCGTACCTCCTATATCATTAGGTGAGTTACCCGGAATACAGACACAAGAACAAATAATTAAATCAGATCCAAATCCTGAAATAAGGGAAGCTGGCATATTCGCGCTAATGGGTGTTGCTGATCCGAATAACAAACAGGACATCCAAACATTAAAAGCCGTACTGCAAACCGCAGCAGCAAGTGACACCAATGAAAAGGTCAAAGCAACAGCAAACGAAGCATTAAAAGCAGTTGAAACTAATAATGCTCAGCCTAAAGCTCAACCTGAAGCTCAAGCTACTGCTAAAAAGTAAATATAACTGAACTTGCGAACATGAACAGATAATAAGAGATAAGCAATGCTTATCTCTTATCTTTTAATATGAAATCAGGTTTACGGCCCTACACTACCAATAGTATGTTTAAAACCAACATCTATAAATGTATAAGTAAGTCCTCCCGATACTTCTTGAGGTACAAGGCTGTAATGTGCGACAGTATTGCCGTCACCTAAGCAGCCTGTACCGTCGTCATATCCCCAGCACCAAGCTTTACCAAATGCATCAAGTCCGCAGGTATGCATTGCTGCCGCTTTTATGAAAACAAAATTAGTCACATTTGATACTTGGACTGGAACATTGCTTGAAATAAGACTATTATTGCCAAGCTGGCCATACGTATTATTTCCCCAACAATACGCTTTACCTGTTACCTCTACTCCACAAGAATAAAAATCACGGGGTGAAACAGATATATATGTATAACCACCAAATACTGATATCGGAATATTACTCGTAATAGTAGTACCATCGCCAAGCTGACCGCCAGCATTATTTCCCCAGCACCAGGCTTTACCTGTTGTGTCTACTCCACAAGTATGTTCATTCCCGGCGCCTATGGAAGAGAATCCAGCCGGACCTCCTGACACTGATACCGGAATATTACTTGTAACATAAGAACCATCGCCAAGTTCGCCATGAGCATTATTTCCCCAGCACCACGCCTTATTGAATGCATCTATAGCACAGGTATGATTAGTTCCCATAGTAGAAATAGATGTAAAATTAGTCACGTTTGATACTTGTACCGGAATATTACTCGGAATATTAGTACCATCACCAAGCTGACCAAAAGTATTACTTCCCCAGCACCAGGCTTTACCTGTTGTATCTATCCCACAGGAATGATTTGTTCCTGCTATTACAGATTCGGGTTTAAAAGTATGATTATTTAACACTTCTACCGGATAATACTTTGGGACACTAGTACCATCGCCAAGCTGGCCGCCAGTATTATTTCCCCAGCACCAGGCTTTACCTGTTGTATCTTCTCCACAGGATGTACCGCCCCCGGTAGATATAAAATCAAACGTAAAGCTTTCAGAAATTAATGTATTTTTAGGAATATTACTGTTATTAGTTGTACCATCGCCAATTTGTCCATAATCATTAAATCCCCATCCCCAGACGTTGCTGGAAGAAAGGACTATAGGTGCTGCGCTCCAATCAATCACCTCATCGTCAAGGGTAACACCTTCGAGTGACCAGCCATCAATAGGATAAGTCCCAATCATTAATTCACTAGTTGTCCATTCATCAATAGGATTAGCAATAACTGTCCATCCATCAATGGGATTAGCTACAACAGTCCATTCATTAATAGGATCAGCTTCAACCGTCCAGCCGTCAATATTACTTGTTGCCTGATTAACATCGATCGACATTACAATTATATCCATATTTCCACCATCCGGATCACTATGTTCACGTCCAGTAAGATAAATATAATTGCCATCTGTCGTTATTGCATAGCTAATATCTTGATCTACTCCGCCATACTGGTTTTTCCATACTACAGTACCGTCTGCAGGATTAACCTTCATTACAAATATGTCGTGACTTCCACCATCCGGATCGCTAAGTTCAAATCCAGTAACATAAATATAACTGCCATATACCGTTAATGAATTACCTACATCGCTATTCGTTCCACCATACTGGTTATTCCATACTACAGTACCATCTGCAGGATTAACCTTCATTACAAATATATCGGAATTTCCACCGTTAATATCGCTACTTTCACTTCCAGTAACATAAATAAAACCGCCATAAGTCGTTATTGATTCTCCTGATTCAGAATCCGCTCCGCCATACTGGTTTTTCCATACTACAGTACCGTCTGCAGGATTAACCTTCATTACAAATATGTCGTGACTTCCACCATCCGGATCGCTTTGTTCAACTCCAGTAACATAAATATAACTACCATCTGTCGTTATCGAATTACCTGCTTCGCTACTTGCTCCACCATACTGATTCATCCATACTACAGTACCATCTGCAGGATTAACCTTCATTACAAATATATCGATATTTCCACCGTCAATATCGCTACTTTCATTTCCAGTAACATAAATATAGCTGCCATCTGCCGTTATTGAATCACCTGATTCTGTGAGCGCTCCGCCATACTGATATTTCCATACTACAGTTCCATCTGCAGGATTAATCTTTATTAAAAATATATCGCCATTATATCCAGTGGCATAAATATAGCCGCCATGTATCGTCATTGATTTGGCATATCCGCCACTCGCTCCGCCGTACTGATTTTTCCATACTACAGTTCCATCTGCAGGATTAACTTTCATTAGAGACATGTCATAAGATCCACCGTCTGGATCGCTGGTTTCCTGTCCAAGTACATAGATATAGCCGCCATATGTAGCTATTCCCACGCCTAAATCATCACTAGTACCGCCGTATTCGTACATCCATTCGGATGCTCCGGGCAGCACTGGCAGGGTAGGAATCGCTGGAAGCGTTGTGGTCTCAAGGGCAACATTGAAATTGTAACAACCTAAATGTACAGGAGAAAATACAAACCCACCAGCTACCGGTACCGGTACAAGACTGATAGTAGTTGAACCGTTACCTAACTGTCCTTTGGCATTTTTTCCCCAACACCATGCCTGGCCTGCTATATCTACAGCACATGTATGAAAACCGCCATCACCTTCCTCAAATATAGAAGTAAAAGTATGCCCGCCTGCTACCTCTTTAGGTATCAAGCTGCGAACGTAATCCCCAGTACCTAGCTGTCCATCGGTATTACTTCCCCAACAGTATGCCTTGCCTGTTGTATCTATTGCGCATGAATAGTACTGTGCGGCATCTATAAAGGCAAAGGTATGACCGCCTAAAACTTGTACAGGGATATTACTGGTAGTGTATTCTGTGTTATTACCAAACTGTCCTTCGTTATTATTTCCCCATGCCCATGCCTGGCCGGATGAGTCTATTGCTAGTGTGGTAAAACCTCCACCTAACGATATAGAAACTACATTATTGATATTTGATACCTGTACCGGGGTTGAACTTGCAGTGGTTGAATTATTACCTAACTGCCCAACGCTATTATATCCCCAGCACCAGGCCTGATGCGAGGTATCTATTCCACAAGTATACAGATTTCCTGCTTCGATTGAAATAAATTTATGCCCACCTGAAACCAGTTTTGGGATAGAACTGTTGGTATTTGTTCCGTCACCTAACTGTCCACGACTATTATCACCCCAGCAGTAAGCGTCCCCTAATGTATCTATTGCGCAGACTTGTTCACATCCGACAGTAATATATGTAAATGTGATACCGGTTTGTGATACTGCTACAGGAGTAGCATTAAAAGCGACTGCACTGCCATTACCTAACTGTCCAGCGTCATTATTTCCCCAGCACCAGACCTGGCCAGATGTATCCAATCCGCAGGCTTCTTCACCGCCTGCTTCAACCTGGGTAAAGATATGATTGCCTGTAACTTGAACAGGATAAGTGTGCGCATTAGTATCAGCCGACCCCATGCCTAACTGCCCAAATCTATTATCTCCCCACGTCCATGCCGTACCGTTAATACCGGTAGGAGTCGGAGGCGCAGGAGGAGGTGGGACTTCAGTCGGATAAACACCTTTCATCCAAAAATCATGGCAAGCCGTGAATTGAGCTTCACTTGTATGGTCAAACCTGCCATCGTTCCAGTAAACCCAACTGTAGCTACCTGGAAGCCCAGCGCCTGCCCCGTCTGCATCAGCGCACATCCAGCAGCCCCATTGTGCATTAGCATTATCATATACTATCCCAGGTTTTTTAACGCCATCTGTATTTGGGAGTGCGTTTGCACATACAGTGTCTACATTATTTGCTGCGCCTGGTATATCCACGTATGCAGGATAGTCAGGAACATACCAGAAATCAGCGCACGGTGTTCCATATGTCGTATATAAAGGATTGCCATCTTTTTTATGGCCACTAGTCAATGTAAAGTAATTCTCAGTTGGATAAGTACATAGCAAACAGTTTCCATACCCGGGATCAGATGTTGGCAGGGAGTTTCCGCAGGTTAAAGGTGCAGGTGCAGAAGCGGGAACTGAAGAATATGTACCTTTTACCCAGAAATCATTACAGGCTTTATATTGAGGTGTATAAGAAGGTGGCCCATCGCCGAGAAAATTAAACCTTCCTCCAAGCCAGGACACCAAACTATAATTGCTGGTAGATGCATCACACATCCAGCAGCCCCAACGATTGGTTGCATTACTTTTTATTATACCGGGTTTTTTAACTCCATCAGTGAGAGGAAGAGTATTTGCGCAAACAGTTTCCGGATCATCTGGATTATTGGGCAAATTCACGTATGAAGGATAATCTACAGGATTGGGATTGCTTACCCAGAAAATATTGCATGGCACGCCATAATTAAATAATGGGTTACTTGTACTATCAAAAGAACTGCTAAAATAGGCTTCCATAGGGTTAGAACAGAGCCAACAGTTATTATATCCCGGACTAAGCGTAGGTAAATCGTCAGGATTTCCCGGGTAAGGAACACTGCCATCCCCGCACATTAAAGATGATGATGCGATGGCAGGACAGGTATCATTTATCCAAAAAGCATCACATGTAGCCCCGTCATTTATAGGAATCCAGCTACCACCACCATTACATACCCAGCACATATTAATGCCGCGTCCATCAGGGCCTCTTTCGTTATTTGGCGGTTCTGAGGCACAGCCGCAGTCTGGAAAATCCAAGTTACTAGGTGTATATATAGGGGTTTCATCAACCAGCCACATTTGAGTACAGGGGGAAGTATGTGGATTTCCTGGAGTTGTTGGATCCACCTGTATAGTGTTAATCCATTTGCTTCCATCACATATCCAACAGCTTTCCTGACCTGATATAGGATTAACTAATGATCCGTTTACAGGGGGGACACCTGAGCAGCCAACATCTTCATAACTAATATTACTATCCCTACAATCACTCGGGACTTGCCAAAATTGGGTACATCCAGTTTGAAACATCTCATCAGAATGAGCTGTATCAACATTATACCCTCTTCTCTGCCATAGCCCCAAATCAGATGTACATACATAACAGTAATTATTAACAAAATCAGGACCGAAAAATGGGGGGTCAGAGTCACACTGTGATGCACATATTCCTGAAGTGTCACTATACCAGTAATCCGCACAAAGAGACGGATAAGACGGGCTGTCTTCCCACATCCAAAATTTTGACGAATGGCTACATATCCAGCAACCATCCATTAAAACACCAGCAGGGCCTGGTATTACACCGCAATAATTAGCTTCTTCAGAGGGAAGATTTATTGTTCCACATCCAAACGGACCGCATAAACTTCCTGTTGGATCATTTTCATCTGTTGAAGCATTTGGGTCACCTGGATTCAAAGGCGTTACATCGACACCGGGCAGCCCAAAATTATTAATAAAATTACTATCATTTACAACACCTTCCCGGCTTTGCTTGTTTGTATTACCACCGGGAGAATTTGTAATTAATGTTTGATTAGTCTGCTTAAAAAGAGGCACTAACGCAAATGCAAGCCCAATTATTAATCCGGCTACTAACATGTACTGAATTAATGCTTGACCTTTTCTGGTCAATAACCCCACAGACACGCTCCTTTACTCATAAATTTATTATTAAATATAAAATAATTATTAATTACTTCCTAAGTTTATTTAAATATTATATATTATATTAACCTAGTATTCAATCCCTTCTCTTGCCATTACGCCCTGATCAAAATAATGCTTTACAGGCTTCATTTCTGTTACAAGGTGCGCCATGGAAATGAGTTCAGGATGTGCCCGTCTGCCTGTTAAAACTATTTCAATATTTTTTGGCCTGTTAATCAATACTTCCTTTACTTCAGCAATTTTTATCATTGAAAGATCAACGCAAATATTTATTTCATCAAGAATTATCAACTGGTAATTCTTACTTTCAATTGCCTGTTTTGTAAATTCCCAGCCTCTTCTTGCTTCCTTGTAATCTTCAAGAGTAATGTTATTAGCATATACGACTCTCTCCAGACCAAACTGCTTAACTTCCAGATTAGGCATTAATTTGGATGAAGACATAATTTCGCCATAATAATTAGCCATGTCTCCCTTTGCAAATTGGACTATTAAAACTTTCCAGCCATGTCCTATCGCTCTCAATGCCAAACCTAATGAGGCAGTGGTTTTTCCTTTTCCATCACCGGTATAAATCTGGATATACCCATGTTCAAGCACGCTTTATTCCTCCGACAATATCTTCAGCTATCTATTCTCTCTAATATAATTTTAAATTCTTGACCCCTAAGTTTCTTCCTTTTCTTATATGATAAAATAAGCAAATTATTTAGGGCAAAAATGTAAAATTTTCTATAGTAACGAAATATTTACTTGACGTAAGCTACTAATTATAAATTTTTTTTAAAGCAGCGGCGCAGGACTCATTTTTTGTTTTCCTTTTAGATTGGCCTTGACGTATAAGTTAATTTAAATGGGGGAAACTGGCCGCAAAGCGGCCAGTTTCCCCCATTTAAAAACTACGTTAACGCCAAGGACAACTTGGATATTTATAAAATTAACTATTACAACGCCATAGATTATTAACAAAAAATATTACAATTTTTTAATTTTTTTCTTAAGTTGGCGACATTGGCCTTCGGCGCCCTTACCCTTTTTAAAAAAGAAACTTACTTTTACTTATTTAGCATGTCCTTAATTCCACCAATGGAACTCAATAATCCGGTCGCCTCATAAGGCATGTAAACAACCTTATTACCCTGTCCAGAAACCATCTCTCTCAGCGTTTCTATATACTTAATCGCAATAAGATAATTTGCCGGATCGCTCTGTGTTTGGGTTATGGCTTCAGTTACAAGCTTTATAGCCTCAGCTTCAGCATCTGCTACTTTTATTCTTGCTTCTGCCTGGCCTTCTGCTTTTAGAATAGCTGCCTGCTTATCACCTTCCGCTTCAAGAATTGTAGCCCTTCTGCTACGTTCAGCTCTCATCTGTTTCTCCATTGCTTCCTGAATTTCTCTTGGAGGCTGAATGTCCTGAAGCTCAACTCTGTTAACCTTTACACCCCATTTATTTGTCGCATCATCAAGAATATGCCTTAATTTTGCATTTATGGTATCTCTTGATACTAATGTCTGGTCAAGATCAAGTTCCCCTATAACGTTTCTTAATGTTGTCTGAGTAAGTTTTTCAATCGCTTCAGTCAGGTTTGCAACCTCATAAACGGCTTTTACAGGATCAACAACCTGGAAATATAAAAGCGCATTGATCTCTATACTTACATTGTCAGCAGTAATAACGCTTTGCCTAGGAAAATCATACACTGTTTCCCTTAAATCAATAGTATTAGTAAACTGATAAGTAACATAAGGCCTTCCCTGAAGATCGGTTTTTGTATAGCGCCAGTTAATAGGCCTTACTTGCTCATAAATAGGAATTATAATATTAAGTCCACTCTCCAATGCCCTGTCAAACCGGCCAAACTTTTCTACAACCATTGTTTCAGCCTGATGCACAATCTTTATGCCGGAACTCAGAAGAGAAACAGCAAAAATAATTAAACCAATTAATACTACAAAGAAAAATTCCACAATTATCTCCTTTCAACAAATAAAATTATACTTTCAGACCTTTTAACAACTACATGCGCTCCTTTTTCAATAATTTCCCCTGTTTCTGAACAGGCTCTCCAGATATCTCCGTCAATTTTTACCTGGCCTCTATCTTCAGCGTTAACTATATCCTCAATAACAACGCCATTTTTATTTACCAGTGTATTAAGGCCGCGTTCCTTTGCATGGTTTTTTCCCTGGATAAGTTTTTTTACAACAGGACGGACAGTTGCAAAAATTACTGTGCCGGATATAGCAAAGATCACTGCCTGAACTGTAAATCCAGCTCCCATAAATGCCGGGACACTCGCAATCAAGCATGCAATCCCAATCGTTGCAAACAGAAAATCGGCAGTAAAAATCTCAATAATCAGGCAAAAAATACCTACTCCCAACCACATATAAGCAGATAACATATATTCCTCCTCCAATAATTATCTTGTATTAAAATTATAATTTAGTAAAATAAAGTTTGTAAATAGAAAAAATTATGAGGAGACGATCATATGCCACTTTGTACATCAAGACAGCTTGTCCCTACAAAAGAACTGTTATTAAAAGCATTAAAAGGCAAATATGCTGTTGGAGCATACAACGTAAATAATATGGAACTTCTTCAGGCCATCGTTGAAGCCGGAAATGAACTCAGAGCGCCTCTTATTCTGCAGGTATCAGAAGGCGCAAGGAAATACGCAGATCAAACCTACCTTATAAAACTGGTAGAAGCTGCCCTGGAATCTTCTGACATCCCTATAGCTCTTCATCTCGACCATGGTGAAGGCGTTGAAATCTGTAAAGCATGTATTGACGGCGGATTTTCATCAGTTATGATCGACGGTTCAAAGCATCCTTTTGAAGAAAACGTGGCTATAGTAAAACAGGTTGTTGATTACGCACATGCAAGAGGCGTTTCAGTAGAAGCGGAACTTGGAAGACTTGCAGGAGTGGAAGATAACATTTCTGTATCAGAGAAAGACGCTATTTTCACAAATCCGAGGGAAGCAAAAGAATTTATTGAAAGAACAGGTGTGGATTCACTCGCTGTTGCAATAGGAACAAGCCACGGAGCCTATAAATTCAAAGGCGAAGCAAAGCTTGATTTTGAAAGACTGGCAGAAATCCAGGAAGCAGTAGGTCAAGGCTATCCATTAGTACTTCATGGCGCATCAAGCGTACCTGAAGAGCTTGTAAAAATATGTAATGATAATGGTGCAGAAATTCCTGGTGCAAAAGGCGTACCTGAAGAAATGTTCTCACAGGCAACAAAACTTGGCGTAGCAAAAATTAACGTTGACACAGATTTAAGGCTTGCATTTACAGGCGCTATCAGGAAACATTTTAAAGAAAACCCATCACATTTTGACCCAAGACAGTATCTTAAACCTGCAAGAGCTGCGGTTAAAGAAATTGTTAAACATAAAATCCAGGTTTTCGGCACAGACGGAAAAGCCTAAAACATATAAACACAAAAAACCGGAGGCAATGCCTCCGGTTTTTTTATTATGAGTTGATTTTTTTTATGCGGATTTTTTCTTTTTTAATCCAAGAAGTGAACTAGCACCCATAAGGCCAAGCAGTATTGATGATGGCTCAGGAACAGGTGTTCCCATTCCTTCATTATATACAAGGTTATCCATAACAAACTGGTTTATGTCTGCGTGGAATACTACCTCATCAATATTTGTAAAATTAAATTCAACAAGTAGTGGGGCAGTATTAGTTAAGCCTACGGTTTTTGAACCCCTAAATACTCCATCCAGATATGCTGTTACTGTAAGAGTATCAGTTTCCTGCCATGCCGATGTAAACCAGGCGTTGTTCAGAGTGAATGTGCTATCACCTATAGCATACATATAAGCATTCGTGTTACTGTATGCAACGTTTTTTTCGGAAATTCTGCCAATATCATAGCCTGTGCCGGAAAAATAAGGATCGGCATCAGGATTTAGGATATACATACTTTGCCAGTTAAAGCCATAATCTCCATTTTGAATGATTCGATCATATTCAACCGCCGGAGAGTCAAATGTAATCACTGCAGCGTTAGCAGACTGGATAGAAAAAGATAATGCTATTGTTAATAAAGCACCTGTTAAAAGTTTTTTCATTTTATATACTCCTTTTTAAACTCATACATAACTCATAAATATTATATAAACTTATTTAAAAAAAAATTTTTAGTCAATAATAAAAAAACAGAGGTTGTGCCTCTGTTTTTTTATCTTAATTTCTCTTAATATTACTTTTTCCCTTTTTTAGAGTTTTCTTCCTGCTCTTCATCTTCATAATCAGGATTAATATTAATTTCCTTCGCAATTTCGTAAATATGCTCCATATAGTTATTAGGATTGACTTTCTGCTGCTTCAAAAGATGAATTATAATTTTTATACCAGCAAGGTTTATGCCTAATTCCCTGGTTAAATACTGAATAAACTTACCCCTTTCAATATCATTAAAGGAATAAAGCCTTCTGTTTTTGGGTGATCTGTTAGGTACGAGAATAGTTTCATCATCATAAATTCTCAATGTTCTCTGGTGAACTTTGAGAATGTCTGCTACAACACTAATAGGGAACATTGGTTTTTCCGGATCAAATCCGCCTGTGCCTTGTGATTGAGCTAAATTCATTGCCATAATTTTCTTCCTTTTAATTTAATTTTCTTACCCGTTTACTAATTAAAACATAGCATTTCTTTTAACATTTTTTCAAGGTTAATTTTTGTAAATGCATGTGATTCAATACTACATATTTATAATAGAGAAAAAATAAACTAAAAAAAAGTGTTTGGTAAAAAATTCAGTAAATATTTTACATAAATATTTATACTTTTTATTTAACTTTTGATTATAAATTGAACTTCATCGCCTAGTCGAGTATCTGTTTTGCTAATAGATCCTTTACACAATTCAATTACACTGTGTGCAGGAAAACAAAACTTTACTTTTCCTGGTTGCATGTTTTCGACCAGGCCACGAATAATATTTTTTTTATCAATAAAAATTGCATCAAATTCAAATTTCATAAAAAAAGTGTGTATATCGTTACACGGAATAATATGCAGCCCCTCGCCTTCAGGCAGGTTATTTCTGCCAAGCAGGCCTTTCATTCTTGTAAAAAAAGAATCTGCGACTTCTAGATTTTCCACAAGGACTTTTCCTGATGTTTTGTTTATTAGCTTCATAATAGTTATATTAACTTAAATAGCAATGTCTAAAAAGTAGCTAATTTTTTCTTTTTAGGGGAGCAGGCTTCGCCTCAATGTCGTCAACTTAAGAAAAAAGATGGAATATATTAATAAAAGGGAAGAGGTCAAATGATAAAAAAACAATAAAC
>MFRL01000016.1 GCA_001784565.1 Candidatus Melainabacteria bacterium GWF2_37_15 | reverse complement strand
ACAAGATTAAAAAGATACCTCACAGAAAGAGGAAAAATAATCCCAAGAAGAATAACCGGGAATTGTGCATTTCATCAGAGAAGACTGGCGAATGCAGTAAAAATAGCAAGAGAAAATGCATTAATACCATATATCTTTGAAGGATAATATGAGCTTTGAAAAAACAATAATTTACCTAAAAAGTAAATTAGAGTTAAATCCAGACGACCCTGAAATCTATACGGAATTGGGGTCGGCTTTTTATGAAATTAAAAAATACGAAAAAGCGATAAAATACTACAGCCAAGCATTAAAACTTAATCCTGACAATCATGAGCTTTATTCCAATCTTGCAAATATTTATATGGATTTATGCGAGTACGAAGATGCTGTTAGATTTTACGAAAAAGCACTCTCCTTTAATGAAGAGGATTATGAATTAATGGTTTGCCTTGGAAATGCCTACACGGAGCTAAAAATTTACGCTAAAGCATTCCAATATTTTGAAAAAGCTGCTTCAATATCTCCTGATGATTATAAAATCCACTTATGCTACGGTATTGCCAAATCCGAGGCCGGCGAAATGGATGAGGCAATAGAAAAATACAAAAAGGCAATATCTTTAGAACCTAAAGATGATAAAACGTTTATTATCCTGGCGAATACATTTGTTGAAAAAAACCTTTATGATGAAGCAATAGAACACTATAAAAAGGCCATAGAAATTAATAACCAGAATAGTTTAACCTATATGGCGCTTGGCAATACGCTTGTTTTAACGGGTAATATCGAGCAATCCATTGATTATTACAGGCATGCAAGCCAACTAGAGCCTACTAATCAAGAAATTAGATACATATATGAAAAGACTCTCGAAGAGTATGCATCTGGTACAATAGAAAAGATAATTAATGAGGAGGAGTATGATATCAATGAAGGATAGAATAATAAGCAGTCTGTCATACCTTACAAGTGGCCTTGTAGGATTTATATGGCTTATTGTTTCTCATATCAGGCATGATCGGCTTTCAGCTTTTACACGATTTCATATATTTCAGTCAATTTTCATATTTATTCTCATATATGTAGTGGGGCTGGTTTTAAACATTCTTTTGGCAATTGTAAAAATAATGCCGATAATAGGGCCTTTAACAGTTAACATAGCCTATTTTTTAAAGGATTTTCCTTTGATACTAGGATTTTCTATAATTAATTTTGCAATAGTAGCTCTATCAGTTTATTTAGCATTTTCAGCATTTATGGGCAGGTATGGCGAAGTGCCTGGGGTGTCTGACACTGTGCGAAAAATGTAGGTTTTTGATATGATATTTTAATGTTATGAAAATAGAGCAGGTATTTTATGCAAATTAACAATTCAAATAATAAAGTTAAATTCGGAATGGCCCTTCATCAACCAAGTAAAAAAGTTCTTAAAATAGGTGGTGAAGAATTTAAAGCAGCCTTGCCTGAGTTAAAGGAAAAAGCACAAGATGTTGAGATGTTTATCGGTGGAGAAAAGAAATGGTTCGGTCTATTTAAGAGCATTAGTATAAGTATTATTAGGGTAATTAAACCGAGTGAAAATGGTTATAGTAAAAATCCTGTATGTTCACCACGTGCTTTAATTCATTTTGAAAAAAAGGCATTTAGACCTGGTTTTACTAAAGATGAATTTATTAGCAGGGTAGATAAAGCAAAAGAGACTATCTTTTCAATTTGAAATAAAATCAATAGGATGCTAAAAACGTCCCTTTAACTCCTCCAGCGCCGCATCAAGACACGTTGCATCGCTAGCGCCAGCCTGGGCAAAATTAGGCCGGCCACCGCCTCTGCCTCCGTTATGCTGTTTTCTTTATTAATCTGATGTTATCAAGATTTATAGACTGCTTGGCCTGCCATAAGTCATAAGACATCTGCATCCTAAGCCATAAATCAGGTGAAGTGCCAAGGGCTTTTGACAGCCTGAGTGCCATCTGCGGACTAATTCCTCTTTTTTCATTGACTATCTCTGAAATAGCCTGCCTGGAAACTCCGAGTAGTTTAGCAAATTCAGTAACAGTAATATTAAGATTTTTGAGAGTTTTCTCTCTTAAAATTTCGCCGGGATGGCAGGGATTGTACATTTCCATAGGTTTTAACCTCAATGATAGTCTGTGTAATCTAAAATATAAGCATTTTTTTCTTTAAATTCAAAGGTTATGCGATAATTTCCACTAACAGTTACAGACCAAAGATTTTGCATTTTACCCTTTAGCTTATGAAGCCTAAATCCTGTGTAGTTTAATTCATTTACATCTTCAGCTTCATTAAGCAAGCTTAAAATTCGTCGGATTTTTCTAGAGTAATCAGGATTTATACCTTTAATACTCCCTTTTAGAAAAAAATCTTCTAAACCTTTATGCTTAAAACTTTTAATCATGCTAATATTTATTATATAGCGTAATACGTAAGGTGTCAAGTGTCACTATTGGAAATGTAAGTTAAAACCGCCCCTTTAATTCCTCCAGCGCCGCATCAAGACATGCCGCATCAGTTGCGCCTGCCTGGGCAAAATTAGGCCGTCCGCCGCCTTTTCCTTCACATTTTTGAGCTATTTCATTGACAAGCTGGCCTGCATTCACGCCTTTTTGTACAAAATTATCAGAAATTTTACTTATAATTGAGATTTTACCGTCCATTAATGATGCAAGTACAACAATACTACTGCCTAGCTTGTCTGCTGTTTTCTCAACCATTTCTTTAAGCGCATTTGGAGCAATTCCATCCACTCTTGCAACAAGTAGCTTCCCGCCTTCAATATCTTTTGCCTGCTCAAACAAGGATCCAGCCTTACTCTTTGCAATCTCACTTTCCAGCACACTAATTTTCTTTTGGTATTGTGAAATTTCATCCTGTAGTTTTTCAACCCTTACAGGCGCGTCTTTTGGAGGAATTTTTAACCGCTTGCTTATCAATTCAAGGTTTTTCTGGTATTCATTCAGGTATTCTAAAGCCTTTTGTCCGCATACCAGCTCAATTCTTCTGGTTCCTGCAGCAATAGCACTCTCTGAAACAATCTTACACAAGCGTATTTCGCCTGTAAATTCAGTGTGAGTACCTCCGCACAGTTCTTTACTAATGTTATCAATGCTTATTATCCGAACAGTATCGCCATATTTTTCTCCAAACAATGCAATTGCGCCTGCAGCTTTTGCCTGCTCAGGGGTGGTTACTGTGACTTCACGTTTGTGGTTTTCTTCTATCCACTGGTTTATTAAGGATTCAATTTTATCAAGTTCTTTATCAGTTAAGGCTCTGTCAAACGTGAAATCAAAACGTGTCCTGTCAGGCTCCACCTGTGAACCAGCCTGCGCCACGCTATCACCAAGCACTTTTCGCAATGCTGCCTGCAATAAGTGTGCGCTGGTGTGGTGGATCATTATTTGCTTTCTGCGGTTTTCATCCACAACAGCGTTTACAACATCGTCAACAGTTGCTTCCCCGTTCAATATCTCCGCTTTATGTATAAAAAGCTCGTTAAACCTAGTTGTATTAAGCACTTTCGCCTTAAAATGCGTTCCTTCAATACAACCTGTATCGCCGACCTGACCACCGGATTCAGCGTAGAATGGGGTCTTATCAAGGATTATTTCAACAATATCTCCTTCTCCAATTACGTTTTTAACAACGCAACCAAGCACTTTAGTTTGTTCATATCCCAGAAACTGGGTAGGGCCGACTTTCTCCAGGATTTCATTGTAAACAAGATCATCCGTTAGCTTTACAGCGGTGTGGGCTTCCCTGGCCCTTTCCTTTTGTTCAGCCATGGCTTTATTAAAGCCCTCAATGTCTACTTTAATATTCTTCTCCTGAGCCATTTCCACAGTTAATTCCAACGGAAATCCAAATGTATCATATAGTTTAAACGCATCTTCTCCGGATATGAGGTTAGATTTAGCCATTAATTCCTCAAGTAACGCTTCCCCGCGGCCGAGCGTTTGTTTAAAGCGTTCTTCTTCGCGTAAAATAACTGATTTTATTCTGTCCTGATTGGTTTTAAGTTCAGGATATGTTTCGCAGTAATTATCTACAATAGTATCCACAATCTTATGAAGAAATGGCAGTTCAATTCCCAGCATCTTGCCATGCCGTAACGCCCGCCTCATGATCATTCTAAGCACATAATTTCTGCCCTCATTACCCGGAACAAGCCCATCAGAGATCAGGAAAGATACGCAGCGTGCATGGTCAGTGATTATGCGTAGGCTTATATCTTCTTTTGGATTGTCTTTATACTTTTTACCTGATAATTCAGTTACTTTTTCAAGGATTGGGCTTAACAAGTCAGTCTCAAACGTTGAAGTTAAGCCATTCACAACCATTGTTACCCGCTCAAGTCCCATGCCCGTATCAACGTTTTTCTTTTCCAGTGGACTGAAGTTTCCTTCTTCATCCTTGTATAACTCCATAAATACAAGGTTCCACACCTCTACATAGCGGTCACAATCGCATGCATTATCAATTCCGCAGTTCTCGCCACAGGCTAACTCCTCACCCAGATCATAATGTATCTCTGTACAAGGCCCGCATGGCCCTGTTGGCCCGGGGGGACCCCAGAAATTATCCTTTTTTCCTTTTCTTAGAATACGATCTGCCGGTACTCCCACATCTCTATGCCAGATTTCAAAGGATTCATCGTCTGTTTCATATATGGTAACCCACAGCTTCTGCTTGTCGAGCTTAAGTTCATTGGTCACAAAATCCCACGCCCAGGGAATTATCTCTTTTTTAAAGTAATCACCAAAGCTAAAATTTCCAAGCATTTCAAAAAAAGTGTGATGTCTTGGTGTCCTGCCAACGTTCTCTATATCTGAATCCTTACCTCCCGCTCGTGCGCATTTTTGTACTGTTACGACTCTTGGAGGTGTTGGCGGCTTTTCATACCCTAAAAATATTGGCACAAACTGCAACATGCCTGCCGGCGTAAGCAGTACAGTTGGGTTATCAGGAATTAGTGACGAACTTGGTAAATGTAAATGATCGTGTTTATCTTTAAAAAATTGTATAAATTTATTTCTTATATCTTTGCCATTCATATTTATTAACCCTTAAAATTCTATTCTATCATAGCAGAACAGTAAAACAGAACCAAAAATGAAATGTAAAGTTATATAAAAAAAATAATAACAAATTATTAACTTTTATTTTCAGGATACTTATATTAACAAGAAATTACCCAATAATCCTGAATAATACAGAAAGGACAACTCTATGCATATTAATTCAACAACAAGCCCAGCATTTGGCTATAGATTTTGTAGAAAAAACGACAAATTAGTTGAAAAGTTATCAAAAATCCCGGATACACTTCAATATAATCAATTACATATATTTGGTGATGATCCCAAAAAGGTAGCACATTCTTTAATAGAACGTAATGCGGCCTGTTTTAATAAAACTCATAAAGAGGCTGCAAAACATCAATATGAATTAAACAAGAGCTTATTAAGCCAACTGGGAGATAAATCTTTAGAGCATAAACCGGCAGCAAAAATATTGGGATTCCTAAAAAAATTATTTACAATAGTCCCTTTATCTTGTTGATGCAGGCTTTTTTGCTGTAACTCCATTCTCTTGACGTGATATAAGCTAATTTCCAGCCGCAGCGTTCAAGTGTCTGGTGTTTCCCAAGTACTTCCTTGTTTTCAAAACCGACTGTTTCTAGTATAAGCGCTTTATCACCGTTTGAAACAAGAAAATCTACTGTGTAAGCGCCAATTTTAATATCATTTAATACTGTGAAGCCTTCATTTTCCAATAACTGCTTAATTTCGCATTTAACTGGATCAACTGACTCTATTGTACTTATATTCTGGCTTACAGTCTGTATGTATTCAAGATAATCTCTTAATATGCCGGGAGGGAGTGTTTCAACAGGCCTTGAAATATAACATATAAGCTTTTTCCTGGCTCTTGTTATTGCAACGTTAAATAAATTGGGCTTTTGCGCAAATGTAATACTCTGATAATGGCTGTTTGGAGCAACTGTGAAGGATAAAAGCATAATATCCCGCTCATCGCCTTGAAAAGTATGAGCTGTTCCAGCTTCAATCTGGTATTTTTTAATAATATCACCTGTAAATACCTGATAAAGCGCTTTTTTGACCAGCTCTACCTGACCTCTGAATGGGGAAATTATACCTATAGAACCGTTTTCATTTTCCTGTATTATCTGGTGGACTCTATCAATGATTTTTTCTACTTCTGCCATATTTCTAGTACTATCAAGATCAACCTTGGCATTTTCCAGCACATTCAGCTCAACACAGCTTACTTTGTCAACAGAGATTTGCCTTTTCATTATTTTTAGCCTGCTGCCATAGAACTCTTTATTACTGAATTCAATAATCTCAGGATAACTCCTGAAGTGCTCATCAAGCAGCACACTGGATGTAGCGTAATAATGGGCTACATCGAACATGGAATTCGTCCTGTAACGCCACATAAGCTGGTACTTGTCCGGCATATTGTATTTATTCAGGAACGACTGCTCCTTTGCCTTTTCAAGAAAGGATAAATGCGGGAGCTGTTTGTCATCGCCCACAATAATTGCCTTTTTTGCCCTGAAAAGTATGGGAATGCAGCCTGCTATGTCGCATTGAGAGGATTCATCAATTATGGCAACATCGAACAATCCGGGTTCAAGCGGCAGGGATTCTGACACGGCCTGCGTTGTGACTGCCCAGCATGGGAATGCCTCCAGCAATGGCGCAAAATCCTCATTAAAAAGCACCCTGCTTTGCAGGTTTTTCTTTCTTTCTACCAGCGCTTTAGAATGTATTATCAACCGCTGCCTTTTATACTGATCCCGTATAAGAGCTTTAAGCGCGTTTCTTCGTTTGTTTTTAAGTATCTCTATTGCTGTTTGCTTGTATTTCTGTCTTAATTCTTTTAAATTCTCAAAATTCTGTGTTATATTGCCGTTTTTCGAGATTTTTATCTCAATTTTTTTAAGTTTTTCCTTTAATTCAATTGCGTTTAAATCCTGCCTTATGTGTGGCATTGTTTCTGTGGTGATTTCGATTTTTAACTTGTTTTTAAGCAGGAAACTCAATGCTTTTAAATGCAGGGTATTTATTATCCCTTGTTTTTCGCAAATATTTTCTATCTTATCCAGCAAATTGCGGCAATAACCTACTTCATGCCCAGTTAAAGAAACATTTATCAGCTTTTCATCTGTGCTTATTTTTTCGTATTCCAGAAAAACGCTATACCATTCACTCTCAAGCCTGAAAATTTCCTGGCATTTTTCCTCTATTTCCTGCTTATTATCAAGAACCAGCTTAAGATCGTCAATTTCAGTCAGCACAGCACTCTCAATTCCTGAATCAAGGTCAATTTTATTTGAGATTAAATCCTGCAACTGGAAACTTAACTGCTTTTGATAGTCGGGTTTGCCTGCCCTCATAGACAAAAATTTTGCTCCAAAGCCGTTCAGTCGATCACTTACAACATCCACTGCCTTGTCCATTTTTGATGCAATAAGCACTGTCTTGCCTGAACCCGTTAAATGAGATGCAATATTTGCTATGGTCTGTGATTTCCCTGTTCCCGGCGGGCCAAAAACAGTAATCAGCGTATTATGTTTAAGCTCTTCAATTACCTGTTTCTGGCTTTCGCTTAAATCCAACGGAGTTACTGGTAATTTTTCGGAAGATTCATTTGATTTTTGCTTCTTGTTTTTAGTAGCACCTGAAAATTCCTCATGAATAGGCGAAAGAGCTGTTTCCCTGAACACGCCCACAGGCTTTTCAGATATCTCGCTTAATTCATGTAACAACCCCGCAAGCACAGCAGGCCTTTTTGTCAGAACAACAGCAGAATCCTCGGTAATAACAAGATTTTCATCATCAGGAATAACAACTCTTAATGTATTGAGGAAAATGTCTATTTTTTCCCTGGTTAACGGCATTTCCGGAATATAATCAATGATTCCATCTAAAAGATGCTCTGCTGTTTCATCTTCTTCATCGAACTCCATCAAACTGACCAACGCGCTGGTATTTAAAGATAAATAATCGTCCTGAAGTATGCAGTTAATATCCATGCCGTCTCTTTCAAGCCTGCATGGCATATACAGCAAAGGGGTAAGAAAGTCTTCCTTTTTCCTGCTTCTGCCTTTTAAAAACAAGAACCCATATATTAACTGGTAATCCTTGCGTGAAGCATCGGATTGCACCATTAATTCTGTTAATTTACTATCTGAACCTTTAATTTTAAGCGGCTTGTCGGGATTAATACTTAAGTAATCCTGATCTTCCAGGAAAAACCATTTATTTGTCTTATCCTGGTTGAGGTTTTTAAATGCACAAGACCTTATTTCCTCACTGACGCAGTCATGCAGATACATGGCCAGCCGTTTTATAAAACTGTCCCTAAATGCTGAGCTTATTGCTTTTGTCGCTTCCTGTAGCATAGTTAGATTATATAATAAATTCCGCATATAGTGTTAGCCATAAAACTTGAAAAAATGTCCTCTATAGATTACAATGTTAAATATGGAGAAAACTATTGAATACTACCAAACTAAAAATGGAAAGTGTCCCTTTGAAGAATGGATTAAATCCTTTAAGGATAAAACTACTAAAATGAGGATACTAAAAAGAATAGAGCGTCTTGAATATGGTTACTACGGAGAATTCGAGCAAATAAACGAAGATTTGTTTGAACTTAAATTAAAGTTTGGTAAAGGCTATAGAATTTATTATTCTGATATTAATAACAAATTAGTTTTATTTTTATCAGGTGGCGATAAACATAGGCAATCTGCTGATATTAAAAAAGCCATTGAGTACTTGAATGATTATAAGGAGCGCATAAAATGACTGATAAATTACCATCAAAACCTCATAACCCTTTAGTGTTTTTTGAAGATATAGAAGACTTAGAGGCATATATAAATGTATGCATTGAAGAATACCTTGAAACAGGGGATTTTCAGGAATTGGGCAAAAGCCTGGAAACCCTGATAAAAGCACAGGGCAAAATTTCAACCTTTTCTAAAAGAGCAGAAATTACACGACAGCATTTACATGCTTTGTTTAAAAGCAAAAAAGAGCCTAAGTTTCATACTATGCTTAAAATTTTTAATGAATTAGGCTTTAGTATAAATATATCAAGGGAACACAAAAAAGCTTCGTAGCTGGGTTAATTGCCCTTGACGCTTCCTGTAGCATAGTTAGATTATATAATAAATTTGAGTTTTACTGCCAATATTCTTTAAAATTACGAATTCTTAATGTTAAAACCCTAATACGCTTCAAATCTTTTTAGTTATTTCGAATTTTCCTTTCGAGGTAGTTTAACAATTTTTTTTCATATTTCCTGTGTATTTTATAAATTATGCCTTTTATTTCAGGAAGTTTACCAGTTTCAACTAATTTCTCTATTTTTTTCTGAGAAAATAAACGGAACAAGTTTGAATGAATTATTCCTCCTCTTTTACCTAAATAATTACTAATTGAAAATCTTAATTCTTCTTTATCTTTTATTCCTTGTTTTTTCAGTTGTTTTATTAACAACTTGGATTTTCTTAATGCCACGTTATGAAACAATTTATCAAGTCCATGATTATACATAGCAAAAACTGTGTGAAACGATGCACTACCCCAGTCGCCATGTAGAGCGTATACTAATCCATTAAGGCCTGCCCCAATTTCAGTTCCAAAATGAACAATTCTTCCAAAGGTATTCCTGCGTTCTTCGGAAAAATTACTGTCTTCAATAAAGTTATTAACTAACGCTTTTAATTCTTTTTTTCTTTGAGGAAGTAATCTACTTGCAGACCCAAAACTCGGACCATGTCTTTTATGATTTATGTACGGATTTCCGTTTAAAATTACTGTGCTCAATTTATAGCTCCTTATTACACATATAAAGACAATGAAGGAGTAAAATTGCTAAAATTTTAACAAAATTTAATATATTATCGAAGCCCGAATTACTGCAAAACTTCGTAATTTAAAAACCTGCTTATCCAGCTAAATAATACCATTAGCTCATATGGTTTGGGAATATATAGATCCACGCCGCTATCGAGGATTTTTTCCTTGTTACAGTCTGTTGTTGAAACTATTATCTTAATATGAGGATGATTTTTCTTTATATGTTTGCATATTTCAAGATCTTTTTCAGCCGTCACCTCATTTATATCAAAAATAATAAGGTTAGGAATAAACGCATTAACGGTTTCCTTAAGGTATTCCGAATAATTAAGGGCTTCAACATTGTATCCCTGCATTTCAAGAGTGGTAGCAAGCAGGTATGACAGCGAAGCATCACCTTCAACGACCAGGATTTTCTTTTCTGTAACTTTTTCCTGCTCTCCTGCAGTTATTTTTACCCTGTCACTAACCCAAAATGATCCTACTTTGGTTTTTGCCAGCTTGTGAATGCTTACAGCATTATTAACCAGTTCTTCAAATCCAATATCCTTAGTATGACTATTGGAAGCTATACCAATACTTACAGACGCAAGAGGCACCCGCCTTCCCACCTTTTCATCTCCAGTGAGAATCAGATAGCCCCTGTTAATATCCTCATTTGTATAAAATTTAGGCGAGACCATATCAAAGTAATAGCTTAAAAAAGTAGCGATCTTTTCTGCTTTTTCAGATACTGTGAAGATTATAAACTCATCTTCCCCGACCCGTCCAAGAAAATCTTTTTCATCAACAGAAGTCCTAATTATAGCTATAAACGTTTGCAGAAGTTTTTCCGCTGCAATATGCCCGTATATTTCCTTGTAAGGTTCAAAATTATCTATATCGAGGTACATTAAAGCATACAACTCATCTTTTCTCATTTTCAGGTTTCTTTTTAAAATCCTGTATGAAAGGCTTACATAGGGGAGTTTGGTTGTATGGTCGGTCAATTCATCAATATGCCTTCTCAAATGCGCAAATATCCTTAAGGACAACTCTTTTTTGTCTATTGCTTCATCCTGAAAGTCATCTGCGCCTACTCTTAAAAGGTTTATCTTTTTATCAATGTCCTGAACCCCAGATAAAACCATAATTACGGGTCTATAAAAATTAGTTTTTTCTCTTAATTTTGAGCATATATCACTTATGTCTTCTTTAAAATTATCGTGTGCGATTATTAAATCCGGCTCGTATTCCGTAATCATTTCATACGCGCCAGCAAGATTGTCAGAGGTTATAGCCTTAATTATTGAGCTATCCTTAAAAAATTCCTTAGCATAGCTTGAGTTTTCAACATTTGAGTCTAATATAAGCACGATCTGGGATATAAACATTACTCTCTCTCCTGGAATTTTTGTTGAGTGTAAATTTCAGGAGAAGCTACAGGCAGTGTCAGAGTAAACATTGACCCTTTATCACTGCTTTCAACGACTATATCGCCTTTCATACTTTGCACCAGAGACTTTGTAATATACAAACCAAGCCCGGTTCCCTGCACTCCTCTGGTAAGAGGGCTGTCTATTCTTGAAAATTTAGTAAATATTTTTGATATATGCTCCTTAGGTATGCCAAAACCCTGGTCTTTAACCTTTATTTCAATAGTATCTGTATCGTTTGGAACGAATCCAGCCTCAATATTAACCATAGTGCCGGGATTTGAGTATTTTACAGCATTATCCACAAGGTTCATGAGTACCTGCTCGAGTTTATCAGTATCAGCCCATACAGGCGGCAGACTGGGCAGGATATTTACTTCTATTTTATGATTCTTGGCTTTATGCTGTATGCTGCATAAAATACTTTCAACCATCTTCTTTACTTCTACTGCTTTATAAATAGGCTTGGATTGCTTTGCCTCAAGCTTGGAAACAGTAAGCAGGTTTTCCACAAGCCTGGTAAGCCTGTCCACCTGGCTTTTAATAATGCCAATAAATCTTATCTGCTGTTCCTGCGTAAGGCTATTCCCAGCGCTCAGCAGGGTATCTGCAAATCCTTTTATGCTGGTAAGAGGTGTTCTTAGCTCATGGCTAACTGTGCTGACAAAATCAATATGCGCCTGATTTAAGAATGCAATGCTGGAAAATGGAATTACCAAATAAATAATATTTTTTTCTGCGGTTTTTGATTGATTTATCCTTATGCAGGTAAGTTTATTATCTTTATCCTTTAACTCCCCAATCTGGTATGCATCATTATCATCTTCTTCGCAAACATTACATGCTTCTTTTGTAAATTTTATTATGTCGAGAAGGCTGGTGCCTATTAATTCTTCCCTGGAGAATTTTGTAAGTTTTTCAAAATTTTTATTTACATCAATAATAGACTGTTGGGCATCACATATTGCTACTCCCTCAGGCAGGTTTTCAAATATTTGTTTATAAAGTTCAATTTTCATAATTAAATTATAGCAAAATTAAGCATTGTAAAGAATAATTAATTATTTATTAACTAACTAACTCGAATTGCTAGTTGATTTGAAAAAAATTCATATATAGGCGAAACCTCCTATTAGTAAGAGTAGGAGGTTTCTAAATTGAACGATATTGAATTAACAATAAATATTTTCGCAGTAGTTGATGATATTATCAAATCCATAAAAATAGACCCAAAGCCAGGGCCAGCAGGTAGATTAAGCGAATCTGAAATATTAACATTGATGATATTACATCCAATATTAAAACCGTTTTGTGACTTAAAACGTTTTCACTATTGGCTTTTATTCAATTGCAAGCATCTTTTTCCACATATCCCTGAATACTCCAGAATTACAAGATTGTTCAACAATAATCGAGAATATTTGATGGTAATAATGCAAAAACTTGCTAACCTCAACAGTTTTGGCGTTGTTGCAGACGGAACAACTATAAGCGTAATGGAAGCCATAAGGGGTAAATTTGCAAAAAGCTTCAGGAATGCAAGAAAAGTTTATTCAACAAGTAAAAAGAATTGGTATTTTGGCTTTTTACTTGAAATGGTAATTGATTCTGAGGGTAAAATTTCCCATATTAGCATTGGAACTGGGGCTGAGGTAAGGCAATTGGAAAACTTGCTCGAAGATTTACAAGATAAGTGGGTTCTTTGCGATAGGGGGAGCAGGAATGCCGAGGTGTGGGAAAAGTTTTGGAAAGATAAACAGGTAAAAGTGAAGATAACAGGGGGTAAAGAACGTCAATGGATTGAAAATGTTTTTGGATTTTTAAAGACGAAACTCGGACTTGATAAAATCCGAGTTCGCAAAATGCCTTCTTTTTTATCCAGGCTTTATGCCATTCTTTGTAGCTATAACTTAATCCTTGAGTTGGATTTGGCTATTTAGCAATTCGAGTTAACTATTAATTTTTATTTTTACCGGATTTATATAAACAGGTTAAATATTTTATGAGGGAAATAAAATGATAAATTTCGGAGCGCATTGCCATGTTGAAGGAAGCATAGACTATCTATCAACTCTTTCCGATAAAACCCTGAAAAGTATAAAAAGGGCGAAACAAAAAACTGAAAGAGATAAATCAAGGCCTGATGATATTGTTACGATTAATGTTAAACCAGGGACTATTAAGCTTGATATTCTTACGCCTATATATACTCCCAAAAGTTACGAAGCAAGACTTGTTACAAATGGGAACAGTCCAGAAGAGAAAATTTTTGAAGGTGGCCAGGAATATATCGACTTTGAAAATTGGTTTAACAACAAACGAAAGATTGCACTTGATGAAGCAATAAAAGATGAAAAAAGAATTCCAGAGGCTATAGAAGTACATAAACCCTATATGCAAGAAATGTTAGGCGTAATTAACGATAAAAAAAGCGAAGTTATCGCAAAAAAAGGAAAAATAAAGCAGGTTCTTAATATACTATCATAAATTTTCTGCCAGTAACGCCGCACCGAGTAATCCTGCATAATTCTCAAATTTAGCAGGCAAAATCTGGGTATCAGCGATGAGAACCCTCTGCTTTACTCTGTTACGCAATGTTTCATAATTTACCAGCTTTGCCATGCCCCCGCTTAAAATGATACTTTCCGGCTCAAACACGTTTATTAATGCGGACAGGCCCATTGACACATACTCTTCCCACACATCATAACTATCTTTGTACTTATGATAGGCTGTGCCGGAGGCGTATGCTTCCCAGCAGTCCCACAACCCGCAGGTGCATTTTCTTCGTTTTTCCCAGGTAATTGGTATATGCCCCACCTCTGCGGCTGCGCCTGTTGTGCCTCTTAATAATTTCCCATCTACTATAATACCCCCGCCCACGCCTGTACCAAGAGTTATTGTTATTGTGTTATTATGCCCTCTTGCGCTTCCTGCTTTGTATTCTGCATAAGCTGCGGCATTAGCGTCATTTTCAACAAATACAGGCACGTTAAATTTTTCCTTGAGAACTTTCCCAAAGTTTAAATCACTGTATCCCTGCGGTAAATTACCTGTTGAGCCTGTGACCTGTGAATTTTTCAGGTCAACTGTGCCCGCTGTTGCTATACCGATAGCTTTAATATGGTGAAACTTTTCTATTCCCTCACAAACACAATTTAAGATTCCTTGCGCTGTATCGGGTGTAGCATATGATATTACATCACTGACAACTTTTTCCTGATCCACGCAAGCAAAAAATATTTTAGTCCCGCCTATGTCGATTCCAAGGTTTTCATTTTTCATTTATTTACCTTTTTTAATTTTTGTAAACTTACATAATTCTAATTTAAAATAACCTAAAATAGGTTAATATTAAAGTAATTTCACCAGGATATGCACAGGATATATATTAAGTTTTTTAGTAAATATCTCGAATATTCTTTTATTAAGTTATAGAAAGCATTTTAGATGAATTATAGTCGCTGGTATGATAAAACTGAAGAGCTCAGGACGATTATGGAATCCCTGCGGGGACTTGACCAGAATTTGCGATATGCCTTTGCTCTTGAGATAATACAATCTGCGATTAGCAGGCAAGCAGATAAAGACGCTTTTCTGGAAACATTAAAAAATGAAGGTTTAAAAATTGGAAAACGCTGGTATGATAAAGATGATGTATTTCACTCAGCAATTGAAATGCTGAAATTTTTACCCCCAGCAGAAGTACAGGAATTATTCAGAGACACAATTATTTCAATGATGTATGAAAATGAAAATATTTCTTGGCAATGATATATGCGAAATTGAGAGGATAGGAGAGGTTTTTAGCAAGTATGGAAAAAAGTTTTTAACACGAACTTTTACAGAACTTGAAATAAAATACTGTCTTTCAAACCCCAACCTTACCGCCCAACGCTTAGCTGTACGCTTTGCGGTAAAAGAAGCTGTTTCTAAGGCGCTTGGCGTAGGAATAAACAAACTGGGATGGGATAAAGGTATAAACTGGAAAGATGTAGAAGTTGTCCGGGGCGACAACGGGGCTGTTAAAACAAGGCTTTTCAATAAAGCAAAAGCTTTTGAAGAAAAGTTAGGCATAAACGAGTGGGCAGTGAGTGTTTCTCACAGCAGGACTGATGCACTGGCCACTGTGATTGGGTATTCATCTTTTCCGTCTTGAAGATGCCAGTTTTATACTGCTGATCTTTGAATACTTATTCCCCAGCATAATTTTTTCCGCATCTTCTAAAATTTTCACTGTTTCATAACCATTTAAGCCATCTGTTCTTGGTTTTGTCCTATTTTTTATACAACTTAAAAAGTGCTGGCATTCGAGCTTTAAAGGCTCAATATCAATATAATCAGGACATTCAATAAGCCGTCTGTCAGGTGTAAGGTTATCATACACTTCAAGCTTTTTGCTTGGTAATGTATCATCAAGAACAGCAGTGGCTTTTGTTCCTCTGGCCATCAAAACGACTCTTTTAACTGAATGAATCCAGCTGTCGCTTAAATGAACAGGAATATCACCTTCGAATTCCACGTCAATGTGCGTTATGTCAACTATATCATCGTTATTTACGGAATACCCGACCGCTGATGTTACTTTTACAGGTTTTTTATCCAGCACATAACCTGCCATTGATAAATCATGAGGCGCAAGATCCCATAATACGTTTCTGTCATTCCTGAAGAAGTTTATATTTAGCCTGTCACTTTGCACATAGGTTATATCTCCCAATGCACCTTCTTTAATAAGAGATTTCAACCTGTTTACAGCCGGATGGTACAAAAGCAAGTGCCCTACCATTAAAACCAGGCCTTTTTCATCAGCGTAATCCATTAATTCCTTTGCTTCTTCGCTATTTGTGGATATTGGTTTTTCTACATAAACGTCTTTACCGGCATGCAGGGCTTTTTTTACAAGCGGGTAATGAGTATGGCTTGGTGTTGATATTACCACACCTTTAATTTCTTCCGTTTCAAGTATTTCATCAAAATCACAAATGCACTTAACACCCGTATGCTCATCCGTAACCTTGCAAAGCAAGTCTGAATCAATATCACAAACGCTGTACAAGGCTTCAAGGTTGTAAAAATTTCTTACAAGATTCTTGCCCCATGTTCCACACCCAATAACCGCTACTTTAATACTCACCTGTATTTCTCCGTTGTATTATCTTGAACTAATCACTCTTGCGGCATGAACTCCTGATGCCGATGCCTGAATAAGCCCTCTTGTCACACCTGCGCCGTCACCGATTGCAAAAAGGTTTTTTACTCCTTCGGTTTCCAGCTCATTAGAGAGTTTAACCCTTGCGCTGTAAAACTTTACCTCAACCCCATAAAGCAGGGTATATCTTGATGCAACACCCGGCGCTATCTTGTCCAAGGCTTGTATCATTTCCACAATGCTTGTAAGGTGCCTGTGCGGCAGAACAAGACTTAAATCACCGGGAACTGCATGTTTTAATGTTGGAACAACCGTACCATCAGCAATTTTTGCCGGGGTTGAACGTCTTCCTGTCATAAGATCGCCGAATCTCTGCACAAGTACCCCGCCTGCAAGCATATTTGCCAGCCTTGCAATGTGCTGACCATAGGCTATAGGTTCCTTAAAGGGTTCCGTGAATTTTTTACTCACTAATAAAGCAAAATTAGTGTATTCAGTTTTTTTCTCAGCATAACTATGGCCATTTACAGTTGTTATGCCTGCGTAATTCTCACAAACAACTTCCCCATTAGGATTCATACAGAATGTTCTTACATCATCACCAAAAGTTGGGGCATTATACAATAATTTTACTTCATACAGCTTGCTGGTAAGCTCTTCCATAATTGAAGCCGGCAGTTCCACCCTCACACCTATATCTACAGCATTATTTTCCAGACCAACGCCGAATTTCTTAAACTCTCCGGTTAGCCAGTCAGCGCCTTCCCTTCCGGGTGCAACTATTACATACCTGGCGTTTACTGTTTTACCGCTTTTAGTTGTAAATCCCTTAACTTCATCCCCTTCAATAATCAGGGAATATGCTTGGTCACTTGAATGAACCTCGACTTTATCCTTTAATGCGTCATACATGTTTTTCAAGACGCCCTGAGACTTATCCGAGCCCATATGGCGGATTGGAGAATGGATAAGCTTCAATTCCGCAAGCTTTGCACGTCTTGAGATTTCTGACACAGCTTCGCTATCATTTCCATGAACCTTATTTGTAGCTCCGTAATCAAGGTAAATATTGTCAGTGTATGAAATCAAATCCTGAAGTGCTGACCGGTTCATATATTCAATAAGGTTGCCACCAACTTCTGAGGCCAAAGTCAGCTTCCCGTCACTGAATGCCCCTGCTCCACCCCATCCGCAGAGGAGGTTACAGGTTTTACATGGCGGACATTTATGGCCTTCCCTTGCCGGGCATTTTCGTTTGTCGATTTTCGGCCCTTTTTCAAAAACCGCTATTTTCCAGTCAGGTTTTAGCTTTGTTAATTCCAGCGCTGAAAAAATCCCTGCCGGCCCTGCCCCAATTATTGCTACATCGTACATTTTTACCCTTTGTAATAAAGTAATTCTTCCTTTAGAAATTTAGCACGAAAACAGGCGATGGTCTAATATGGATTAAATTTAAACTAAGACGTCACCCTGAACTTGTTTCAGGGTCTTTCCAAGAAACAACTGTAAACCATGATTTGTTTTACATTGAAAATTTGCAAGATGCTGAAACAAGTTCAGCATGACGATATTCGCTTAGTATAAACGCTGGACAGATTCCCGCGTCGCGCCTTGCAGGCGCTCCTCGGAATGACAAAGGAGAAGCTATCAGAAGTCCAGCCCAATATCAATTATTCCTGCTTTTGCGGTAATTGCGCTAGTAGAAATATAATCCACCCCTGAAGAAGCAATGTTATTGATATTTTCTAATGTTACTGTCCCGCTGGCTTCAGTTATTGCCTGACTATTTACAAATTTAACTGCCTCTTCCATTTGCGTCACAGACATATTGTCGAACATAATTATATCTGCGCCCGCTTCAAGCGCCTGCTTCACCTCTTCAATGGATTGTGTTTCGACCTCAATTTTTACAGTATGCGAAATTTTTTGTTTTGCAGCCATCACAGCCTGCTCAATCCCTCCAGCTGCTGCGATATGGTTATCCTTTATCATTACGCAGTCGTACAAACCAAACCTGTGCGGCGAGCCGCCTCCAATACTCACGGAATACTTCTCAAAAATCCTGAAATTCGGACAGCTTTTTCTTGTATCGCAAATTCTGGCTTTGTATGGTTTTATTGCTTCCTGATATCTGGCTGTCATGGTTGCAATAGCGCTCATCCGCTGGAGAAAATTCAACGATAAACGCTCCCCCGTGAGTATTGCCCTTGCATTACCTGAAATTTCAGCTATATCCTGTCCTGCTTTCACCCTATCGCCTTCATTAGCAAGGTAATTTATATTTACATCGCCACCCAGCAAGTCAAATATCATTTTTAAAACCGGCAGCCCTGCTACAATGCACTGTTCACGAGCATTATATCTTGCTGTTACAGTTTGATTTTCAGGAATTATAGTAAAAGTTGTCAGGTCGCCATGCCCAATATCTTCAATTAAAGCCTGTTTTATAAGGTCTTTTACCAATGGATTGTTGAGGGAATACATATAGACTCCTTTGACAGATAGCTATTATGAGCTTCATCTTTTGTTTCAGGATAATCCTCCCTAAAATGCGCTCCCCTGCTCTCTTTTCTTAACAATGACGAACGTATTATTAACTCCGCCACAGTTAAAAGACTTCTGAATTCATATTCTTCAAGGTTTCTGCATTTATATTCCTGGTCAAAATCCAGCTTTAGCTCATTTATAATTTTTAACGCTTCTTTTAAGCCCTGCTCATCCCTTACTATACCGGCTTTTTTCCACATTGTTTCCCTGAGAGTTTTTTTAAGCTTCAATACCTCCTGCGGCAAGTCAAAATGATTTTTTTCATACTGGCTAATCAAACAGTTTATCTGACAATCCTTATTTAACAAGATTGATATATCCTGCTTGGAAAGAGTTTCTGCAAGCTCATTCGCAACCACAACGCATTCAAGCAGGGAATTGCTCGCTAGCCTGTTTGCTCCATGAAACGACGTACAGGCCGCTTCACCAACAGAATAAAGCCCTTTTATAGAGGTTTCGCCGTGAACCGATGTTTTTATACCACCCATTATATAATGTGCTGCTGGAGATACAGGTATAGGTTCTCGTATTATGTCTATTTCATGCTCAAGACAGACATTAAGTATATTTGGAAATCTTGCTTTAATCTGTTCTTCAGGCAAACAGGTCGCATCAAGAAGGACATAATCATATCCTTTTTCCTGCATTTCAAAAAAAATAGCGCGTGTAACCACATCTCTGGGAGCAAGAGAATCAGTAAAATATTCTCCATCAAGGTTTTTCAGTTTTGCACCCTCGCCCCTTACAGATTCAGAAATAAGAAATCTTGAACCATTTTCCTCAAAATTCAGGGCTGTTGGGTGAAACTGAATAAATTCCATATTCTGCACTGTTGCGCCAGCCCTGTATGCAAGGACTATTCCATCGCCAGTGGCTATTGAAGGATTTGTGGTATTGCTATAAACCTGTCCTGCTCCTCCAGTTGCAATAATTACAGCCGATGAATAAATTGTTTCATACTCACCGGTTGTTTCATCCAAAACTATAACTCCTCTGCAAGTTTTTTCAGAGTCAACAAGCAAATCTACTGCTACTGTTTTTCTATAAATCTGGATTCTAGGATTGCTCTCAACTTTATCAGACAAAGTTCGCTCAATATTTCTACCTGTTGCATCCCCGCCTGAGTGAAGAATTCTCCTTGTACTATGTGCGCCTTCAAGCGTTAACTCAATCTGCTGATCCGACGCCCGGTCAAATTTTACACCATATTGAATTAAATCAGAAATAGATTCTGCGCTTTTCTTTGAAATAAATTCTGCAACATCTTTATCAGTTAATCCTGCCCCCGCTTTCAGGGTATCCTTAACGTGGAGGGCTACAGAATCCTGTGTATTTTCAGGCAAAACCCCCACTATGCCGCCCTGGGCATAACGAGAATTGCTCTCTCTTAAATCAGATTTAGTTATTAATAAAACCTGCTTAGCTGTCTTTTCCGAGAGCTTTATAGCTGTATAAAGGCCAGCAATGCCGCTGCCTATGATTATATATGGTTTTTCACTGAATCTCATTATCCCATAGTATACTTCAAAAACAGGGAATTTCAATAGTAAACAGCGAACCTCTGTTCACTTGACTCTTAACACTAACCTTACCATTGTGTGTTTTTACTATATTTTCCACAATAGAAAGGCCAAGCCCGCTCCCTCCGGTTTCCCTGCTCCTTGATTTATCCACCCTGTAAAAACGCTTAAAAATGTTTTTTAAATGACTCTTTTCTATACCGCAGCCAAAGTCCTGAACACTAATTACCACATTATTGCCGGTTTTTTTAGCTTTTATTATGATTTTTGACTTATCACTGCTGTACTGCACAGCATTTTTAACCAGGTTCAATAATGCCTGCTCCAGCAGGATTTCATTGGCTTTAACAGTAATTTGGCCATTACACTGCGTTTCAAACGTAATTTTTTTATCTTTTATAAGAGTTTCCTGAATTTGCACAACATTTTTAATCAAATTTTCGGCATTAACTTCTTCAAATGCGATGATATAGTCTTCTTCACCTTTTTGTAACTGTGACAAAGTCATAAGATTTTCTATAATATTTGACATTCGAATCGTATTTTTTTTAATTATATTCAGGTATTTATCAACAGTTTCCGGGGAATAATCCTGCCTATTAATCAGGTTATTTGCATAACCGTCTATAATAGCCACAGGCGTCCTTAGTTCATGAGAAACATCAGCTATAAACCTTGATTTAGTGTAAATATCAGAGTCTCTTATTGCTATGGAAATATTATCAAATATTCTTTCAAGAAGGTTAATTTCTTCATTTTTCAAGATTTTTGGCGGATCCAGAATCATCTTAATTTTTTTAGCAGAGGTGACATTTATAAGTACTTTTTTAACCCCTAAAAATTTTTCAATTTTTCCGGATATTAACGCTAAAATTTCATCCATATCCAGTGTACTTTTTACAATGGAGATTACTTCAGCCAGAAATTTTTCCCGTTCAGCTGTTTGTTTAATTGATTCAAGAAGTTCGGCATGTTTAATAGCAATAAATATTTGGTCAGAAATTGATTTTAAAAGAATTATTTCTTCAGAATTCCAATTCCTGAATTTATTTAATTCTGACAAAACAAGCATTCCCCATTTTTCAGATTCATGCCTTATAGGAACACCAATCATAGACTTAACTTCGAGTTTTTCATAAAAATTTTTAATTAATTCAGGAGCATCAGATTCTGCTATGTTATAAAAAGCCAATATATCTCCTTCATCCAGTAATTTTTTACCCCAGAATTCGGCAATCAGTTCACTTTTACTATAATCATAGATACCTTTTATTTTCTCAGTTTTTTTATATTCCTTTCTTAATATAAAATCCTGATAATTTTTGTTATTTGGGAATTCCACTATTGTTATTCGATCTACTTCAAATACCTTTGCAATTTGTTCACAGATTACAGATAAAACTTCATTGATATCCAGGCTACTTCGTATAGTTGCAGTTAAATTCCTTAAAAGTCGTTCTCTTTCAGCCGTTTTTTGTATAGTTTCAAATAATTGCGACTGATAAAGACCTATACTTGTCTGGTCTGTTAGAGTTTCTACAAATTTCACGTCTTCCGTAATAAAAGCTCTCGGCCCTCCCGTATAATGAATAAGTATTGTGCCGAGAAATTCACCTGCGTATGATAAAGGCACAGAAAATCCTGATTTTACATTATGTTCTCTTAAATACCCAGCTGTTTTGCTGTTCTCAATATTATGTTTCTTAAGCCATGCTTCAGTATCTTCTATAATAATAATCTGTGTTACGGCTTTGTCCATTCCTTCAGGAGAATCTCTTTCGGGTAGGAATCCCAGAGTACTTTTTATATCTGGGGAGGACAGGTATTCTTCCATAACAGGCGGAAAATGTCCCGTTTTTTTGTCATACTCAGCAATATACACTCTATCTGCATTAATAGATTGACCAACCAGAGTTATAAGTCTTTGTTTGATTTCATTTTTATCAAGGGTACTTCTTATTGTAGCTATAAAATCCCGCAAAATTCTTTCTCTATCTGCTATTTGTTTTTGTTTTTCAAAAAGTTTTGCTTGATAAAATGCTATCCCTACCTGATCTCCGAGCGTTTTTAAAAACTGTACCCGCTCCTCACTTAAATGAACTTTAGCTTTTGTAAAATGTATGGACAAAACTCCATAAATTTTCTCTCCATAAAATATAGTAATACCAACGCCTGTTTTTAATTGTGCTTCCCTTAACCATTTTTCTGTTGGTGTATTTTGAAGATTATTTTCTTTTATAAATTCATCAATATCTGTAGCTAATATAAGTTTTTTTTGTTTGTGTTCTTTCGCCAAAAATTCAACTTTTGGACCAGAAAAATTAAACCCCACATAACTTACCAGGTCAGGCGAAGATAAATACTCTGAATATTTATCTAAAACGTGAGGTGTATTTGTTTCAGGATTATATTCAACAAAGAAAACTCTATCTGCATTAAGTGACTTACCAATCTTATCCACAAGTAATTTTTTAGTTTCATTAATATCAAAACTACTTCTTATGGTCTGGATAAGATCTCGTAAAAGCCGCTCCCGTTCTGCTGTTTGTTTTAGAGTTTCATACAATTCAGCCTGGGACATGGCCATAGCGGCCTGATTAGCAATTATTTTTGCAAATTCAATATCACCCTCTGTGAAAAAATTAATTTTTTCACATGACTGAACAACCAGCCTTCCTATACGTTTTTCACCATTAACCATGGAAATACAAAAGCCTGATTTTATATCATAAAAATTAAAATGCTTTTCCAGTAGGGAGCCCTGGAGATTATTATTTTTTATGTATTCTTCCACATTATTAATAGATAAATCGCAATCACTCATTAAAACTTTTATAAGTTCAGGAACCTCCTTCTCCGGTTCATGCCCTTTCATGCTTTTTATTTGTTTTGAAGATAAGTACTCTTTTTCTACAGGGAAATACCCTCCTTTTGATTTATCGAAATTAATGATAAAAACCCTATCAGCTTTTAATAATCTCCCAACATTAGTTACTATCTGATTTTCAATTTCATCAATATCCAATGAACTGCTGATTAACTCCGTGATTTTTCTTAAAAAAACTTCTCTTTCAGCTTTTTGCTTTAAATCTTCATAAAGTTGAGCATGATGAAGGCTTATTCCTATCTGGTCAGCTATAGTTTTTAAAAATTTTATATCATCGTCATTTAGATAACGCGGAGCCTTCATATAATGCAGGACTATTGCTCCTAAATAAACCCCTCCATAACATATATTCACTCCATAATCTGACTTTACATTATAATATCTCTTTAATCCTTCCAAAAATTCTTTTTCCGCCGGATTTTCTATAATTTTTTTTTCAAAATCATAGATTATGTTATCTTTTTTTTCTTTTGCAAGTTTTATAATAGGTTCATGAATTTCTTCATCAGGTTTAATCCCAACCACGCTTGATAACTCCGGGGAAGATAAATATTCAGCATATTTATCAGGAGTTACAAACTTATCCTGCTGCACATCAAGTAATGCTATAAAGCACCTATCTGCATTAAAAGCCTGTCCAATCTGGGTAACGATATTTTTTTTAGTCTCATTAACATCAAGGGAACTTCTTATATTTTCTATAATCGTTCTCAGTAAAGTTTCCCTTTGCATTTATTCACCTATCAGGTTTAAAAGATACCTTCCATATTCACTTTTTTGATATTTTTCGGCAAGCATCAAAAGCTGTTCTTTGTTAATATAGCCCATTTTATAAGCAATCTCTTCAGGGCAGGCAACTTTAATTCCCTGGTTTTTTTCAATGGTTTCAATAAACTGTCCGGCCTGCATCAAAGAATCGTGCGTCCCGGTATCCAGCCATGCAAACCCCCTGCCTAAAAGCTGCACATTTAAATCATTCTGCTCGACATAAATTTTATTCAGGTCAGTAATTTCAAGCTCTCCTCTTGGTGAAGATTTAAGGTTTTTTGCATATTCCACAACCTTATTGTCATAAAAATACAAACCTGTAACCGCATAAAATGATTTGGGTTTTTGTGGCTTCTCTTCTATGGAAAGGATTTTCATACTTTCATCAAATTCCACCACCCCAAAACGATTAGGATCTTTAACCCTGTAAGCAAATATAGTTCCGCCTTTTTCTTTTAAAGCAGCATTTTTTAAGATTGAGGAAAAACCCTGCCCATAGAAGATATTGTCACCCAAAATCAGTGCCACGTTATCATTCCCGATAAATTCCTCGCCTATTATAAAGGCCTGGGCAAGCCCATCAGGTGAAGGCTGCACTGCATAGGAAATATTCAAACCTATTTCACTGCCGTCTTTTAATAAATTTTTAAATAAAGGCGTATCCTGCGGGGTTGAAATTATTAATATATCTTTTATTCCTGCAAGCATCAGAACGGATAAAGGATAATAAATCATGGGCTTATCGTACACAGGCAATAACTGTTTTGAAACCGCCTGAGTTACGGGATAAAGCCTTGTTCCGCTTCCACCTGCTAGAATTATTCCTTTCATGTTATAAAACCTCTTCTGCAAAGTTTATAAACTCTTCGGCTTTTTTGATTTGTTCTAAAGCATCATTAGCAGTAAAGCCTGTATCTGTGTCATAATCGCCTGAACTTCTTTTATTAAAAGCATCTGTTAAATTTTTATGATAAATACGAGGAATTTTACCTGTTTTGACAAATTTACTTCCAATATTTGAAATTACAGCAGAATGACTTGAAAAAGTTAAATTTTCACCGAGTAAAAATGCTTCTGAAACATAAAACATTGAATAATATGCCCTTGAAATCGCAAAATCATATAAATTATCTTTAAGTAATAACTTGGCCGCTTTAAGGCTATCTTTTGCTTTTGTAATTAATTCCCACTGTTCAGGGATCATAATACTATGCCCTCTTTTTTTATATTAAGAAAAAGAGGGGTTTTTTTATTAACAAATTTGTCCTCCTGAGCAAAAATACAGGAAATAACTGTATCAAATTTTAATGATAATTCGGAAATTATATCCGAACATTTATTAATTTCTTCCGCAGGATTAATTTTTCCTTTTAAAATAATTATTATATCTATATCTGACCCATCTTCAGCATCGCCCCTTGCCTGAGAACCAAATAATATTATATTTGTTAATTGGGTTTTATATAATGGGACAATTTTATTTTTAAATTCTTTTATTATTTCTTGGATTTTTTCTTTCATAAAAATTATTCTATCATAATTTTTGTAAAGAAATGTTTCAAAAAAGCAATTTCTCAAAATAAAAAGTTTTTATATTATTGGAAGGAAGTTAAGTAAGTACATTATAGTGGTTTGTTTAAAATTTAAATATTGGGAAGGAAGATTGAAATGGCTGGAACAGAAGCTGTAAGATTTGATACTGGTCTGGGAAATGCTCAGGAATATCCCGCAAACATGGCGGAAATAGCTGAGATTGACCCTTATTTTAATGTTTTTAGCGCAGATTTCACAATGCGTAACTGGGATAGCATATTATCCAGCGCATCCGGTAATTACAAACAATATGAATCCAGGGATATAGCTGCCCAGGATGCAGAAAACCTAAAACCTCTTGCTGAAAGCCTACATGAGTGGAGATTACCTATTTTAGGAAAACGATTACCTTTTGTTGAATCTGAGAGAGTATCGAGGATCCTTGGCAATCAAGACACAATATCTGGAGAAAACAAAACCATGGCGCTTTACCAGGTATATTGCGCCGAATATGGCGGGTTAAAAAATCCTAATAACCCTGTTAGTTTTGACAACTTAAAAGACCCTGAATTGCTAATTGATCAAAGTAGAGGCTTATTCTCATTTCTTGGATTCAACAAGGAAACTCAAGAACTCAATCAGCTAAAAGAAGCTGCCATTAAAGCCCACAACCCTGAACTGTCAGCCATGCTCTTAAAGCAAGCCGGAAGTGGTTTGGGCACTGAAGAAAAAGTTATTGATTCCATGCTTGTTGACTCAAAAAAACATATGAAAGAAGGCGAATATAACCGATACATTGTAGATACAGCCAAAGCCTTTAAAAAAATATATGGTGAATCACTTGATAATTATATAAAGTCTGAATATTCGTTTGGCGAGGAAAGCCGTCTTTTAGACGTCCTGGATCATGCAAGACAAAGAACAAATGATACAAATACCGGAATGTTCGGGATGATGTATAACTAGACTACTCGCTCTCGTCTTCACCCTTACCTGATAACTTAGTAATGCCTCTTTTACTTGTGCTCATAAATTCAATCAGATGATCAATATATCTGCTGGACGGCAGTTCCTTTCTTATCCTTTCCACAGCCTGCTGGGTATTTAACTCAGAAAACCATAAAAGGTTAAAGGCTTTTTTAATGAGGGTTCTCTCATCTTGAGACAGCCCTCTTCTCTTTAATCCTACTGTGTTAATCCCGACTACACGACCCGGCCTGCCATCAATCTTTGCATAAGGAGGAAGATCCAGTCTTGTGCCGGTAAAGCCGCCAACTATGGTCATTTCCCCAACCCTGACGAACTGGTGCATTACCACAGCCCCGCCAATAAATACATAATCCCCAACCTGTATATGTCCTGCCAACAGGGCATTATTTGCGATTATGACGTTATTGCCGACTTTGCAATTGTGGGCAATATGCGCGCCAGTCATTATGAAACAGTCATTTCCCAGCTCGGTTGTATTTCCCTCTCCTGAAGCTCTATTTATAGTAACGTTTTCCCGAATCTTACAGTTATTGCCTATAATTACCTTTGTTGATTCATTTTTATATGACAAGTCCTGCGGAGGCGTACCAATTACCGCACTCGGGGAAATTACGCAATTTTCGCCTATTTCGCAGTGTTCGAGGTATGTGTGGGGAAATATTTCACAGTTTGCCCCAATTTTTACCTCCGGCCCAATAACCGCATAAGGGTGTATTTTTACTGTCTCATGTATTGATTCCTGTATCATAAAATATCCTTTACTGAATAGCGCACATTAACTCGGCTTCGACTGCCAGTTCTCCGTCAACTGTAGCTGTGCATTTAGTTTTTGCGATAGGCCCTTTAAGTTTAATTATTTCTGAATGAAATTCCAGCTTATCGCCAGGCCTTACAACTTTTTTAAACCTTACACCGTCAATCCCTGCAAATAAAGCCAGTTTTCCGGCATACTGCGGCATTGTCATAACCATACCTGCGCTGATCTGAGCAAGCGCTTCCACCATTAACACTCCGGGAAATATCGGGTTGCCCGGGAAATGCCCCTGGAATAGCGCTTCGTTCATGGTGATATTTTTAAAACCTTTGACGTATTTACCCGGAACGCATTCTGTAATTCTATCAACGAGTAAAAACGGATATCTATGAGGAATTAACTTCATTATTTCCATAATATCCATTTTTAAAGGTGCTGCTGTATCTGTCATTGTGCTTCACTCCTTATATCGTATTTTCTTTTATGTTATTACAAAAATTCGGAATTGTCATTGCGAGGAGGATTTGCGAAGCAAATCCGACGTGGCAATCTGGCAAGCATGGAATAAAGACAATCACGTCACCCTGAACTTGTTTCAGGGTCTATCCAATGTGGAATAAACCCTACAAACGCAGCACTGTCATTGCGAGGAGCGTAGCGACGAAGCAATCCATCATCCAGCGTGGCTTATAAGCCTGCCCTGCTGCCTCCGTCACTCGGAACCTAACTGTCACCCTGAACTTGTTTCAGGGTCTTATTAATGTTGATTGTAGTTACTTTGCTAGAATACCAATTTTTCCAAGCCCCATTTTTTTTATTTCAAGTTTTACCTCTTCTAAATTATTAAAAACTTTTATCGGCATTTTTGCCCAATGATCCGAAGCAAAATCCTCTATTGTCTGATAGTTATACATACTTTTAAATAATTTATATAATTCATAAGATAAATTATCTTTAAGCGTAAAGTAAAATTCTTTTTCAAAGAAATATCTAGCTTCAGCTAATTCTCTTCTCTTGTCTGGGAAAAGCTCACTAACATAAGATCTTGAAGAAATGAAGGAAGGGAAAAAGCATCTTTCTTTGTCAAGAGATACAAATGAATATTCACACAATACAGTATTAAAATAAGATAAATTCACACTGTATAAAATAGCAGGTTTTTGAAAGTTATATCCATACCAACAAGAAGCTTCATGATCCTGACAATCTTCTTCAGTATAACGTTCAATTGTAAATTCAGGAAACTGTTCAAAATAGTATTTTGACTTATCAAGGGAAGTTGGCTGTTTTAACCATTTATCGTGTTCTTGAAGATAAATTTTAAATCGTTCATGTGGTGTTAAATCTAATTTAAAATGCTCTCTCCACATATTATAAATTTTTAATGGCTCTGCTGTGTTATCAATAGGCGTGTTATTATCTCCATCTCTGGTATATATAACTCCAGCTCGAACTGTTTTTTTCCCTTCTCGTTTATCTTTCAGTAAAAAATAAGGTCTGTTTTTTTTATTTTTTATTGTTAATAAATCAATTTGATGTTTATCAAGTTCAACTGTATCTAGCATAATTGTAGGTAAATTATTAAAAAATGATGACCTTAAACTATTTATATAATTTTGAAGATTTTTTCTATTATCATCTTTTTCAACTCCAATTATTTTTTTTGTATTATTTTCAATTCCAAAAATTATATATCTATCCCCAATATGTTCGGCATTTGCCATACATAAAACATCAAGTACAAAATCAGCATTATTTTTATAATGTTCCTGTTTAAAATCTAAAAATTCTTGCTCTACTTCTTTCAATAAGGAATTTATCTTACGAAGTATGTCACTCATTTATTTACTCCTCTCTTGAAGATGCTGAAACAAGTATAGCATGACAGTTTTTACATTTTGATCAGCCCCCACAATAAAACCCCTCCCCCCTTTAAAAACCCCCAACCCTATGCTATAATTGAAATAACAGAACGAACCTTGACAAAAACATAGAATTTCGAATTATCAGAAACAAAAAATGAAAAAAATTAAAAAACTGTTGCATTTTGTTGCATTTTGTCTCAAATAACCCAATTGATTTCGGATAATCCAAAATCAACAAAGTTTTTCTTAATATTACTGCGATACCAGTCGCGCAAACTCCACATGCGCCTTATGCCCGGCATTATAGGCAATAATATGCACCTTAAACCCAAGCGGGTTCATCCCTGTTAAGTATAAATCCCCGATTAAATCAAGTATCTTATGCTTTACAGGCTCAAACTCCGACCTTAATGCTGTTGTATAACCATCTTCTGTAAGACCAACCGTATTCTCCTGCGTTACACCCAACGCCATCCCCGCCTGCTGGAATCTTTCCAAATCCTTTAAATATCCAAACGTCCTCGCCTCAATTATCTGAGTTTTATCCTGACTTAGATCAAACGATACCCACCTGTTTTTCAGCTCTGGATGGTCGAAATTTACACAGTAGGTAATCTTAAGCTCATTTGCAGGCATAAGCATCACATTGTTGCTGGCTAAAGGTTTTTCAAAAGTAGTTTCTTCGATGTTTTCAGCATTTGGAAGTATTTTATACCATTCAGCCGCACTGCCATCAAGTATTGGCAGTTCAAACGAGCTAAGGCATACATCCAGGCTGTCAATCCCGGCAAATGCGCAGGCCGCCATAAAATGCTCAACCAATACAACTTTTAATCCTTCGCTGTTGCCAAGCACTACACAATTATCAGTAGAAACAACATTTTCAGCACAGGCGATAATTGGCGTTTTGCTGTTTGACAAATAAAATCTTATGCCCTTTTCTTCTGAAGGAAAAAGATTCACGCTGCATTCACGCCCGCTCATCAAGCCTTTGCCGGATATGGTTATTTCTTTACCTGTTGTTTGCATTTTTAAGCTCTTCAATTTCTTTTCTCAGGTTTTTAATTTCGTCTGAAAGCCTTGTTGCATCTTTTAAGCCCTTTAACTGTTTGACGAATTCCTTTCTGTGAACAGCAGGCGAACCTATTACAATACTTTTTTCAGGGAAGTTCTTGGTGACTCCCGATTTTCCCATAACAATCGAATCTGCACCAATTGATACGTGATCTGCAACACCGGCCTGGCCAGCTAATACAACCCTGTCACCAATTACAACGCTTCCTGATACACCTACTTGTGATACTATCAGGCATCCTTCGCCGATTTTACAGTTATGGCCTATCATTACCAGATCATCTATTTTTGTACCCTTACCTATAACTGTGTTTTCAATTGTTCCGCTGTCGATACACGCATTCGCGCCTATTTCCACATCATCGCAAATTGTAACAGAACCTAAAGACGGTATTTTGTAGATTTTCTGCTGACTAAAGTCACCTTCTACCTTGCCTTGCTGCTTTGCTGTTTCTATATTGCCCGCAGTTTCTGTAACAAAGCTGAACCCATCCGCAGCAATACTTGCCCCGTGGTTCATTACCACGTTGTTACCTATTTTCGCATAATCCCCGATATTAACGCCCGGGTGGAAAAGACAGTTTTTGCCGATTTCAACAAACTTACCTACATAAGTATTGGGAAGGAATTTAGTGTTATCACCGATTACACTTCCTCTTCCAATAACTACATTAGCGCCAATAGACACATTTGCGCCGATTTGCGCAGTTGGGTCAATTACTGCTGTAGGATGAACGCCGACAGGCGCATCCACAGGAATATAAAATAAATGGATAAGTTTCATCATTGCCAATCTAGGCCTCTCCACCTCAATTGTGGAAATGGTTTCGATTGAAACACCCAGCGGCACAAGCGCAGCCCTGGCCTGTGATTCAGAAAGGTTAGCGATTTCATCTTCTGACAGCGCCAGCGCGAGAGTATCAGCGTCAGCCAGTTTTGGGGGCGCTATTTTTTTGATGACAATATCCTCTCCCACACAATTCAGGATTCCGCCAATAATGTGGTTGATTTCAGATAATTTATAAGATTTAGTTTCGTGTAAAATCGTGTTATTCATATGAAGCCCCCGTTTATAATTTCTCATTTTGTTTAATTTTATTATAAAAAACGGGAAATATAAACAGAGGCAATATTAAAAATATTCTAGCGGCCTGTCACTTGTTTAATAAAGTTAAAAATATCTTCTTTCATTTTATCACTTGCAAAGCGATGAGTGCCATCTTCTACTATATGCAATTGTGTTAATTTAGGGTTCGGACTTGCTTTAGCAAGATCTTCGGCCATTTTATAAGGTATGACCTCGTCTGCTTTTGAATGAAAAATTCCAATTTGGGTATCTTTACCTAGTTTACTTATATTTTTTTCAGGGTTTAAGTTAAGGAAGGGTGACTTTCTTACTATAGCTATTTTAAGCCTATCCAGTAAAGGTATTGGCTTAGGAACCTGCCCTATTGCCTGTAAAAACTTTAAATAATCAGGCATGAGTTTGTTGTAAGTACTATATGTGCTATGTGCAATTAAACTTTTATTAGCGACTTTTGTTGCGGGCACTCCGCCCAACGATAATCCCCATGATATTATATTTTGCGGCGGAACACCCTTTTCTTTTAAGAAACGAACAGTTGCCCGTGCATCTTCATAAATTCCTTTTTCACTTGGAATACCTTTATTTCCGCCAAAACCTCTATAACATGGCATTACCGTTCCTATTCCCAGTTTATCTTTTATTTTTACAAGATCTTCTACAATATCATGTAATAAATAAGGAGGTGAAGCATTTCCATGGAAAAAAGCTATAGCAAATGGGTTTTTAGTCTTTGCAGGTGGTATGTAATACGAGTGGTTAAGATCGATTCCATCCGCTGTTTTTATAGAAAGTTCTTGCACTTTTCCAATAAGTTTTTCCCCTAAAGGTGCAATGGCGACTTCATTATTAGGCCTAAAAACAAAGCCTCTTTTAAACTCTCTTAGCTTTGAGGGTGAAAATTCCCTAAGTGCTTTCCCTAAACCAGATACTGCTAACCTCATAAATATATCCCTTTCATTTTTTATTTACCTATTTATATAAATCCGGTAAATAAAAAAATTAACTATAAAAAAATAAAAATTTAAAATTTTTAACAAATCTTCACAGTGCTGATACTATCTGCCAGCTTTATGGCCTCAACCATACTCTGAAAATCAGCTATGTTTTTCCCTGCAATGTCATAAGCCGTTCCATGACTGGGGGAGGTTCTTATTACAGGCAGGTTTATAGTCATATTAACAGCAGTATCCATAGCCAGCATTTTAACCGGAATCAATCCCTGATCGTGATAACAGGCAACATACGCATCATATGGCAATTTTTCCCCATTGAAAGAAGCTTTTGCTGCTTTTGCCCATAAGGTATCGGATGGAAAAGGCCCTTCCACATTAATAGAATATTTTTCCACCAATTGTTTTACTGCAGGAGTAAGAAAATACTCCTCTTCCAATCCAAAAATCCCATCCTCTCCCGCATGAGGATTTAATGCGCAAAGGGCTATTTTAGGATTTTTGATATTAAAATCGTTTTCAAGCGACTGTACAAGAGTAATTATAGAAGCCAAAATCTTTTCTGTTTTCAAACTATGTGACACTTCTGCAAGCTTTACATGCCTGGTCAAAAGTAATACTCTTAAATCTCCGGCTACAAACAGCATTTCAGCATTTTTTGGTTTTAATAATTTTTTTAATACTTCAGTTTGTCCGGAAAAATTATACCCGGCCATGTTGATGGATTTTTTTGAAACCGGAGCGGTAACTATAGCCCTCGCAATATCATCTTTTGCCAGCTCGCAACATTTTATAAGAGAAAGCATTGAATGTTTACCATTTTCAGGTGTCGGCTCTCCTGGTTTTAATTTTGAAAAATCAAATGGAATATCAATAATTTCAAAATTTTTAGGTACAGGCAAATCAAGTTCATAAGCTGTTTTATAGAAGACTTCACTACTGCCTACAACTACAACATTACCGGGGTCAAAAAAATTTAGCGCCTTTAAAACTATTTCCGGGCCTATGCCTCCTACATCTCCGAGTGTTATTAAGATTTTTTTAGTGGTTGTCATTATGCTGTCTAAAATACTTTACTATATTTACCAGTGTGTTAGGTGTACCAAAATTCCCCGACTTAGTAACAATCCACTGGGCTTCATGATCAAGACACACGGGAATTGTGGGCTCCACCTCGTCAATAAGCTGCAAGTGCGTACTTCCTATTGCATTACAGCACCTGTAAGAAGTTTCCCCGCCTACGGATACAAATATTAAGTTCTCTTTTTTTACTATTTTTTTACACAATGAAGCGAGAAAGTTCATTAATAGTTCCGAAACATGTTCCGGCTCATTTTCATCGCCCGGGAAATGCACAGCAACTACCTGTTCTGTTTCCAGATGTTCTTTTATTCTATTAATCAGATCATCACCAGGCTCTTTAACAATATCTTTTGAAGTAAGCTCGACGGTGTATGAATCAAATTCATCAAATTCTGCCAATTTCTTAATCTGGGTTTTTGATAAAGGTGTTTTGCTGCCGGAAACTATAAAAACAGGCAAATCAGGTATAACCTTTGTTATGTGCTGATATTTTGTATCAGGCAGCCAGCAATTGGTTAAAACCTGCGCCAATCCCGCAGAACCGCATGGCAGAAGATTGCAATTGCTTTTTTCTATAGCCAGCGCAATTTGTTCCATATCTATTGTAGTTACAGCATCTATTACTATTAATTTTTTATTTTCCTTAACAAGCCGCTGTATCTCGAATAAAATAGGCCCAGCCCCTTTCATTACAGTCATAAGAGGAATATGCGCCACTATTTCAGGATGCTCCACCTGCTGTTGCAATAATGTAGGAATATGTGACTGATAAACCGGAAAAACAGGGTCTCTGGCCACTTCCGTTCTTTCCAAGGGCATGCCTTTTAAAAGATGATAACCTCCAACAGTTGTTCTTCCTTCAGCCGGAAAAGCAGGGACAATAACAGCAGCATCGGCGCCCGTAACTTCAAGTACAGCCAGGGATTCGGATGCAATGTTACCTCTAAGTGTAGAATCAATTTTTTTATAAATATATTCTACATTCAAGTTTTCTATAAGGGCTTTCGTAGCTCTTTTTACTATTTCCCCACCCTGTTCGCATGGTTTATTCCGTGTTTCAGTGCTTATTGCCCATGCCTGGGTATTTATCTTACTCGGCGGGGCGGCTGAATAATCAAGAAGAATCTGGGTATTACATCCTTTTAAATGGAATTGCAAAGATGTATCATTTGCTCCTGTCAGATCATCAGCGATTATACCTATAATATTACTTTTTAAAGTCAAGTCCAGCTACTCCTCATGAAGTTTTCAGCATTATTCAGCGGGCATATCTGCTTTGCTGCCTAACAAGCGCATATTTGTGCCTTTAATCAGGAAAGCTTCCCTTTTATTTCCATCAGCGTCTGTCCATTGATTTATATCAATTCTTCCTTCGACAGCTACAAGCTTGCCTTTTTTCAGATATTCGCCGGCCACTTCAGCCTGCTTATCCCATAATTCAACCCTGTACCAATCGGTTTTTTTGCCGCTTTTGCTCCATCTGTCCACAGCAATCGAAAAGGAAGTTTTTACTTTTCCTGTCTCAAAGTATTTCATTTCAGGGTCCTGACCTGTCCTACCCACTATAACAGCTGAATTTATCATTAATTAATGCCTCTTTTTCTGTATCGATAAAATATTATACCAAAAAGAAAAAATGTTATAAAATATAATAATGTGCAAAACATATTTCAAACAAAGAAATTGCCTAAAAGCCTTTACCATAGCGGAACTGCTTATTGTGATAGGAATCCTTGGAGTTATAGCTGCTCTTACTATTCCTAGCCTTATACAGAGCTATGACCAAAAGCAATTAAATACCCGCTGGAAAAAGGAATTTAATGTAGCAACCAATGCTGTTAAAAAGATATGCGTAAACAAGGATTTTATTGATTTCACCGATGAAACCACAATGAGAAATGATTTTAAAACGGTAATGACCTTTTTTACAGAAGGTACCTGGGCTTCGCAGTCAGGACTGACTTATGATTTTTATGGAGGAGCTGCAGGAACAAATACTGCAGGCTGGGGAGAAACTTCAGCATTAATGATGGACGGCAGCCTTTGGAGGTTTAATGTTATATCTCCTACCTGCACTGGAACCGTAGGCACCTTAAATAACATAATATGCGCAGAATTAACTATAGATGTAAATAACACAAAAGAACCTAATGAGTACGGAAAAGATCTGTATTTTCTACATATAATAAAGGTTAACAGCGACTATGCGGTTTATCCTTATGGCAGCCTGAACGATGGTCAGTCCTGTGCTACAGACTCAGGCGCAGAGGCAACAAGCAGAGGTTGTTCAGCCTTTTTCCTTATATATGGCCCAGAAGTCACTCCTCCGTAGAATACATTCAATGAAAGACCGGATTATATTTGCTATAGAAACAAGCTGCGATGAAACCGCAGCCGCTGTAGTGCTTAATGGCAGAAAAGTTCTATCCAATGTAGTGGCTTCACAAATAGATATCCACAAAAAATACGGCGGAGTAATACCTGAAATTGCAGCAAGAAAGCATCTTGAATCCATAAATATTGTGATAGAAGAGGCCCGCGAAAAAGCTGGCATCGAAATGAAAGATGTAACAGCGTTTGCAGGGACAGCAGGGCCAGGGCTTGTGGGTGCTTTACTGGTAGGGCTTAATGCCGCAAAGGCTTTGAGCCTTGTATATGATAAACCATTTATCGGAGTAAATCATTTAAATGCTCATGTTTGCGCGAACTATTTGGAAAGTTCTTTCGAGCCACCCTTTATTTGCTTATTGATAAGCGGAGGACATACCCAACTTATCAGGGTCAACTCATACACGGACCAGCAAATACTGGGGGAAACCCGTGACGATGCAGTAGGCGAAGCATACGATAAAGTAGCAAGACTTCTGGGACTGCCTTATCCTGGAGGGCCTGCACTTGATAAGCTCGCACAAACAGGGAACAAAGAAAGCTTTAAATTCCCTGAAGCAAATGTTAGCGGTTATGACTTTAGCTTTAGCGGGCTTAAAACTGCAGTAATGCGAACCTGTAAAACTTATACAGAACAGGATTTACCAAAGGCCGACATAGCCGCAAGTTTTCAGGAAATTGTAAGCTCAACTCTGCTAAAAAAGACTTTAAAAGCAGCGAATGAGAATAATATTAAGAAAATCGCCCTGGCAGGCGGAGTTGCAGCTAATTCCGAGATAAGGAAAAAATTCTTTGCTCAGGAAAATAACGGTTTTACAGTTCATGCACCGGAATTTAAATATTGCACAGATAACGCTGCTATGGTAGCCAGTGCGGCGTATTTCGGCTCAAATATTACGCATGAGCTCAATGTAGAGGTTTTTTCAAGAAAGAAATGAAAAATTTTTAATTATCGTTTTCTTCCGCTCCTGGTTCGTCCAGGTTTATATCCTCTTTCATAAGTTTTTTAAAGTCAGACGGTTTTATATTATTCAAAAATTTTTTGAAATCTTCAGATTCTTGCTGATCTCTTTCCATATCCGTAGAAATAGTGCCATCCATCACCACATTTGGCGTTACAAAAATCGGGGCCCGATTTTTTAAAGCCAGCGTTATGGCATCAGACGGTCTTGAATCAATTTCATAATCCTTGCCATTTTTATCAGTTAAAAATATTGTTGCATAATAGGTATTCTCATTGAGATCATTTATTTCAATCTTTTTAATTTTGCAAGACACAGTATCCAAAATACTATTAATAAGGTCATGTGTCATTGGTCGAGGAGTTTCAATATTTTCAAGAATCTTTATTATAGCGCTTGCCTCTGCCTGGCCAATCCATATAGGCAGCGCCTTTCTATTCTCCTGGTCATTTAAGATGATTATAGGAGACCCAGATCTCGTATCTATAGCTATTCCCATTATAAACATTTCAATCATATTAATTATATTTTCACACAAATTACTGATAAAAAAAAGCCGCCTTGTGGAGCGGCAACTAGACTCGGGGAGGAGGTTTTGGTATGGTCTTAAAATGGCCTTACATTATTAGTATTCGGAAATTTTTCATCAAACTTTAGGAAAAATTATATATTTTTTCCTAATTATTAAGAAATATTAAAACAAATTGTTAAATCAATCACTTTGTAGCACAACCCTACCCCAAATTGTCATTCTGAGGAGGGCAAAACAATTAATTATCTAAAGATTTAAGATAATTAATTGTTTTTTGCCCGACGTGAGAATCTATATAAGTGGGCTGAAAGCCCACAGTTTATAAGCCACGCTGGATAGATTCTTCGGGCTTAGCCCTCAGAATGACGATTTTACACAAAAAAAAGCCGCCTTGTGGAGCGGCAACTAGACTCGGGGAGGAGGTTTTGGTATGGTCTTAAAATGGCCTTACATTATTAGTATTCGGAAATTTTTCATCAAACTTTAGGAAAAATTATATATTTTTTCCTAATTATTAAGAAATATTAAAACAAATTGTTAAATCAATCACTTTGTAGCACAACCCTACCCCAAATTGTCATTCTGAGGAGGGCAAAACAATTAATTATCTAAAGATTTAAGATAATTAATTGTTTTTTGCCCGACGTGAGAATCTATATAAGTGGGCTGAAAGCCCACAGTTTATAAGCCACGCTGGATAGATTCTTCGGGCTTAGCCCTCAGAATGACGATTTTACACAAAAAAAAGCCGCCTTGTGGAGCGGCAACTAGACTCGGGGAGGAGGTTTTAGTATGGTCTTAAAATGGCCTTACTAATTAATATATTCGGCAGGTTTTTCCGAAACTTTAATAAATTAATAAAATTTCTTATAAATCATACAAATATATGAGTAAAGGGACACTGTAGAAACTGTAGAGTGCATAAATGCACCTTATTATTGTAGGGGCAGGCATATAATCCATATTTATATTAAACCTTAATGAAATACATGGATATATATGTTATAATATATTTATATCTTTACTTAATTACACACCATAGAAGGGCTGAAGGGAAATATGGCAATGAGCTTGAATCAAATGTTGAACAGGAAAAGAATTGAAAGACTGGAAATGGAGCAAAAAAAGTCCAATACTGGTAAAAAAATTTTTTCATATAGGTAAAAAAAAGTCCAAAAAAGTCTAAAAAATGTTTACTTTATCTTAAAAATGCTTTTTCTGGTAAAAAATTTTTGTTCTGAATATACTGTAACTATGATTAAACATATAAGAAACTTCTGTATAATAGCCCACATAGATCACGGCAAATCTACACTGGCAGACCGCCTGCTGGAAAGAACCGGCACAATATCGGAAAGAGAAATGCAGGCCCAGCTTCTCGATACAATGGATATTGAAAGAGAAAGAGGCATTACAATAAAACTCCAGGCCGCAAGGATGAACTATAAGGCCCAAGACGGGAATGAATACGTGCTTAACCTTATAGACACGCCGGGACACGTGGATTTTAGCTATGAAGTATCACGAAGCCTCGCCGCCTGTGAAGGTGCGCTGCTTGTGGTTGACGCAACTCAGGGTGTGGAAGCACAAACAATGGCAAACGTTTATCTTGCAATTGAACAAAACCTGGAAATCATCCCTGTTATTAATAAAATTGACCTGCCAAGCGCAGACCCCGAAAGGGTAAGACACGAAATAGAAGAAATTCTCGGGCTTGACGCCTCAAATGCCGTGCTAGCCAGTGCAAAGTCCGGTATAGGCATTGAGGAAGTTTTAGAAGCAGTTGTTAAATACGTTCCCCCGCCCGAAGATACAACAGATAAACCACTCAGAGCCCTTGTGTTTGATAGTTATTATGACCCATACCTTGGCACAATTGTTTATTTTAAGGTAATGGACGGAAACGTAAAAAACGGTGACCGCATAAGATTCATGGCCAATAAAAAGGACTACGATGCTACAGAACTTGGCTATATGCGGCCATTTAGAACTCCGATCAAGAAAATAAAAACCGGCGAGGTAGGTTACCTTGCAGCATCCATAAAAGAAGTATGCCAGTTCGTAGGTGACACCATTACGCTGGTCGAAAACCCGGCTAAAGAATCCCTGCCTGGCTATAAAAAAGCCGTACCAATGGTATTTTGCGGTATGTACCCGGTTGATAATGACCAGTACCACGAACTTAAAGATGCTCTGGAAAAGCTTAAACTCAACGATTCAAGCATAGTGTTTGAGCCAGAAACATCATCAGCTCTTGGTTTTGGGTTCCGATGCGGGTTCCTCGGCCTTCTTCATATGGAAATTGCACAGGAAAGACTGGAAAGGGAGTACGATTTATCCCTTGTTACAACAGCGCCCAGCGTTGTTTACCACGTCGCAAAAACAGACGGGGAGGTCATTAACGTTGACAACCCGGCAAATCTTCCTGCGCCACAATATCTTGATTATATTGAAGAACCCTACGTGCGGGTAAATATTATTACTCCGAACGATTATGTAGGTACCCTGATGGAGCTTTCCCAGAACAAAAGGGGCATCTTCAAGAATATGAAGTACATTGACGACAAAAGAGTTGACCTTGAATATGAGATCCCGCTCAACGAGCTGATAACAGATTTTTATGACCAGCTAAAATCCCGCTCAAAAGGCTATGCAAGCATGGACTATGAATTCAGCGAATACAAGCGTTCTGACCTTGTGAAACTTGATATATTCCTTGCCAACGACGTCGTGGATGCGTTAAGCATAATAGTCCACAGGGATAACTCTTTTTCTATCGGGCAAAAGCTTGCGAGCAAGCTCAAGGAAATAATTCCCCGGCAGATGTTCGAGGTTCCCATACAGGCAGCTATTGGAGGGCGTATTATAGCAAGGACAAATGTAAAAGCAATGCGAAAAAATGTTCTTGATAAGTGCTACGGGGGCGATATCTCAAGGAAAAGAAAGCTGCTGGAAAAACAAAAAGCCGGTAAAAAGCGCATGAAGTCGGTAGGAAAAGTAGAAGTCCCGCAGGAAGCGTTCATGGCAGTATTAAGTTTGGAAGAATGATCACTAATATAAAAGAAAAAATCTACAATAATGAAAGATTAACCAGGGAAAACGGACTCGAGCTGTATAAATCCAATGATTTATTGACTCTTGGCCAGCTTGCCAGCTATAAAAACCCGAGTAAAAACGTGTACTGGATAAATAACCACCATTTTAACGTCACAAATATCTGCGAAGGCACGTGCAAATTCTGCGCCTACAGACGCAAAGAGGGGCAGGACGGGGCGTTCATTTACCATATAGATAAGGCTGTTGAGTATCTCAATAAAATTAACAAAAATGTCAAGGAAATCCATATTGTTTCCGCCTTAAATCCAGACTGTAACCTGGACTTTTACAAAAAATTGCTTGAAGCAAGCAGAAGAATCCTTCCAAATACCCATATACAGGCATTCACAGCCGTGGAAATTGATTACCTGGCGAAACTTGAAAATATAAGCGCCGAAGAAGTCCTAAAAGAATTGATTTCAAGCGGGCTGGGATCATTACCCGGCGGCGGCGCAGAGATTTTTGCGGAAAATATAAGGCAAAAAGTCTGTCCTGAGAAAATTTCCGGTAAAAGATGGCTGAAAATAATGGAAATTGCGCATAAACTCGGCTTAAAAAGCAATGTAACGATGCTGACCGGCATAGGCGAAACACCCAAGGACAAAATCGACCATATGCTTGCAGTAAGGGACTTGCAGAATAAGACAAAAGGATTCATGTCGTTTATTCCGCTATTCTGTCATTATGAAAATACTGAAGTATCTTCAAAAAATAAGCCAACAGGCGTAGAAATCCTTAAAGAATTTGCAATAGCACGCCTCATGCTGGATAACGTCCCTCATATTAAAGCATTCCGTATACAAACAGGCACTAAACTGGCACAAATAAGTCTGAGTTTTGGCGTAGATGACCTGGACGGAACTGTAATGGAAGAAAAAATTACACGTTTTGCCGGCTCAAAAGACCCTGATGCACTGATGAAAGAGGAGATCGAACATCTAATAACACGAGCAGGCAAGATTCCCTTTGAACGTGATACTGTTTATAACGTTGTTTCATAAAAAAAGCTATCCTTTTGGGATAGCCTTTTTGTGTATGCGGTAGTTGATTATGCTGCTTCTTTTTCTGTATCTGTTGCTCCTTTTAATTTTTTTGCGTCGTCTGCTAGTTTGTCTATTGATGTATCTTCTTGTCCTTTTTTAGCGGTTGCTTTATCTTCTTTTTTGTCTGCTTTTTTATCATCTACTTTATCTTCTGTTTTGTTAGCTGCTTCTTCGCTATCTACTCCGAGTAGTTGTGCTAATAACTGAAGAACTTGTTGGATAATTTCGAGTGCTTGTGATTTAATGTCGTCGCCTGCTTCTGGGTCTTCAGCTGCTTCTGCTGCGTCGTCCATTGCCTGTTCTGCTTTGCCTTTTTCTCCGGCTTTTTCTGATTTACCAGCTTGTTTTGCTTCGCCACCTTTTTCTGATTTTTCAGCTTTTCCGCCTTCTTCTGATTTTTGTTCAGCTTTGCCGCCTTCGTCTGATTTTTGTGCTGCACCAGCTTCTTCTTCTTTTTGTGCTGCGTCGCCAGCTGCTTGTTGTGCTGCTTTAGCGCCTTCTTCACCACCTGCTTCACCTGCTGCTGCTGCGCCTTCTGCCTGGTTAGCTGCTGCTGCTGGGTCTTCACCCTGCCCGATAAGGTTTTGTACTAATGTTGTTATTAATTGAACTAATCCCTGAATGGCCTGTGCCATTGCTTGCATTGCCTGACCTTGGTCTGCTCCTGGAGGTAATGGTTGTCCGTTAGCTAATGCTTGTCCTTGAGCGTTAGGGTCTGCTGGAGTTGCTGCGTTTGCGTTTGCATCCTGGGCGAAAATACTTTTGTCTGCTGCTGCTGTAGTTTGTGCTGGGGCTTGTTGTGCTGTGTTAATGTTGGAACCGATTGCGCCCATTTGATTTGCTGTCTGTAATTTAACCATTTGCATTTGCATAGGGGAATCTCCTTTTTAATAACTAAAAACTAAATAAGATTTAAATTTTGGAACTTTTGGAACTTTGGATTTATATTATTTTAAAAACATAAACCAATATACAATTGCTATACTTTTTGCCGAAAAACGCAATATTAATGATGTCTTAACATTTCAAAGACCTTTATTGCAACAAAAAATGCCCGTAAGTAGGCATCTAACAAGACTTTTAACCAGCAAGTTGTATTTAATAGTTTCCCATGATAACATATAAGATACTTTATTATGTTTAAGTATAAACCTCAGTTGAAAGGAGGTTAGGAATAGTTGGCTGAAATCGAAATAGGACAAAACGAAAGTATAGAAAGCGCGCTTAAGCGTTTCAAAAAGAAAATACAAAAAGCTGGTATCTTATCTGAAATCAAAAAAAGAGAAAGATACGAGAAGCCTAGCGTAAAAAGAAGACGCAAGTCTGAAGCAGCACGTAAACGTCGCACTTAATATACTATATAAATTTGATTTTTTAAGAGGGGTAAACTACGTTTATCCCTCTTAAAGCTATATAAGTTCAAATATTTTTAAGTATAAGAAAACGGAGGCAATTATTAAAATTACTCCGCTAAATTTATTTACCAAATGTGAATAGCTTCTGATTACGGATAATTTCTTGAAAAAAGAAGCAAATAGCCCTACAAACAGAATTATTACGCTTTGTCCAAGCGCATAAAAGAAAAGCATCAATGCTCCCTGCATAAGGTTAGCCTTCAAAGAGGCATAAGCCATAATTCCTGCCAGTATTGGGGTTGCACATGGCGTGGATGCCAGCGCAAACGCCCCACCCAGCATAATTGGGTATAAAACAAGATTATTATTTTTATTTTTGGGCATCTGGCTTATTATAACCGGCATGGGGATTTCAATTACTTCAAGCAAAGTTAACCCCATAACCAAAATCACTGACGCCAACGCTATTCCCAAAAAAGGATTTGTATGGAACCCGAGGGCCTGTCCGGTAAAAGCTGCTACTATCCCAAGGACAGTGAGTACAATTGATAAACCCATAATGAAAAAAATCAATTGTATAACTGTTTTTTTAGTAGTATTTTCAGCATACCCGCCTATATAGCCTACTATTATGGGCAAAATCCCTAACGTGCATGGTGAAATCGAGCTTATAATCCCTCCTGCAAATACTGCCGGAAAAATCCAGACTGAAAATTGATTAATATTGTTTAAATCCATTATTTAATCCTATCGAGGCATTCTCTTAATTGTTGCTGTGCCATGTAACCCTGTTCTCTATTTATCATATTTCCGTTTTTATCAAGGAAAACCAATGTAGGAACAACATCAACATTATATTTTGTAATTAACTGATCCACAGCAGGTGTTCTTTTACTGACATCTATTTTTTCAAAAATTATCGTATTTTTATATTCCGCGGCGGTTTTTAAAGGTGCCAGTTCTTTTTCAATCCTATTACAGTCGTAACACATAGGCGAGGTGAACTGTAAGAGTTTTGCTTTACCTGGAGTTGCGCTCACAGCGGCAAAATCATTTCCTGAAGGCATCTTAAAAAAGAAATATAATGCCAGGGGAATAACAAAAATAGCTAGAATGACTATCAGACTTGATTTTTTCATAATTTACTTAAACCTCCTATAACTTTATTTTAATCTTATTATTTTAATTCGACAAATCAGGTTTTTTTATTGCCGGGGAGGGGAGGTATATTTTAGACTTTTTTGGACTTTTTTTTACCTACACGAAAAAATTTTTTCT